>DYCJ01000279.1 GCA_019418195.1 Clostridiales bacterium
ATATATGTCCGGGGACTTATCAACAAATCTACAGTGGTTATGAACAATAAACACATTGAAAATGACCGGTATCGCTCATATAATGGCACTTACAAAAGGCAGCATCGTCGATAAATAAATATATGAGAAAGGAGGAAAGCTGATCTGAGGATGATGAGCTTCGCTGCGGACTCTGCTGTCTTTTGCGGATTCAGTATACCGCCAGTGTGTCACGATACTTTCTTATGGTAATCTGAGTAATCTACACTATTTATTGCAGTCCGTGCGAAAAAAGGAGTATACAACAGATGAAAATGGATGAAACAGTTTATAGAGAATTGTTTGCTGAGCTGGAAAAATATGAAAAGAAAGGGATTGATATTTCGATTGACGGATATCGGGCAAGTCCCCTTCAGATCGTGACAGCTTATATGACAAAAGAGGAGGGTACATATATGCGGGACTATACCCTTAGCAGGGATGGGAATATCGAAGCACTGACGTTTACGGATATCAAAGATCCTCAGCAGGCGGAAAATACCCCTTAATCCGCCGGACAGATGAAAAAGCAGAGCGTATTTTCGCAAAATTGTTTAAAATCTCCTTAAGCAGACAAATTATTAATGACGCTTAGAGAAAATATGATATAATGATTGCGCAAGGCGCAATCCGAAGCGGTAAGATCGCTTCGCCCTGCTGGGCAGGGATTATATCGGCAACCCACGGCTTGAAAAGTAAATGGCGCTGTGCGCCGCTTCCTTTTCTGCGCATGTGGTATAATGATCGCGCAACATAATTGCTGGTAGGAGGTGCGGCATGGACGAAAGAGAAAGAAGGGGCGCAGGCAGAATGAGGAGCGGAGCAGATACCCCGCGAAGGAAGCGCCCTGACAGATACGCCCACGGACCGTCAGGCGGCGGATCCGGCCGGAGGCAGCCGGGAAGACCGGGACAGAGAAAAAGAAGCAGCAGAGCCAGGAGAAGACGACGGAATGCAGTCATCAGGTGGCTTATATTTATTATATTGATCTTTGCAGCAATCGGAGGATTTTTGATCTGGCAGAGATACGGTGCATCAAATGAGAAAGCGGATCTGGAACAATATTATGGACTGGACCAGGAAGACGAGATTGCTGTTGTGGTCAATAATGAAGTGGTCAGAGAAGATTCGGATACACAGACGGAAAATTCGGAACCTGCACCTGCACCGGGAAAGGTTTATGACGGACAGTATTATATAGAATATTCTGTTGTCAGGGACCGGGTCAATAAGAGGTTTTACTGGGACCCGAATGAGAATATCCTGTTATATACACTTCCTGACGGAAATGTTTCGGTAGAAGTCGGAAACAGCGAATATACGGAATTGACAGAAACGAAAAGTGTGGACTATACGATCCTGAAAACAGAGGGAAGGACAGCATATATTGCACTCCCGTTCATCCAGGAGTATACGAATATGGAATATGAAGTGTATGATGATCCCGGCAGAGCAGTGATCACGTCGGAATGGGGTGAGATACAGACTGCTGAGATCAAGCGCGACACACAGGTCCGCTATCAGGGCGGCGTGAAAAGCCCGATCCTTACAGAGATATCTAAGAACAGTAAGGTTGTTGTGCTGGAAGACGAAAATGACTGGATGAAAGTCGGTACAGAGGATGGATTTATTGGATATGTGAAGACAAGCACGCTGAGCGATATGACCACAGAGACGACATCCCGTGAGTTTGAGGAACCGGTATATACGAATATTTCCAAAGACTATACAGTCAATATGGCATGGCATAATGTATCCAATTCGGATGCGAACAGCTATATACTTGAGACGATCGCAGGTACTAAAGGATTGACAACGATCGCCCCCACATGGTTCAATCTTGCAGACACAGAGGGAAATATATCGTCTCTTGCTGATGCGGATTATGTAAATTATGCACATCAGTCTAACCTGGAAGTGTGGGCTGTACTCAGGGACTTTCATGGCGGGATCAATTCCTATGATGAGACGTATGAAGTGCTTAGTTATACATCAAAACGTACCAAGATCATTAATCAGGTGATCGCAAATGCGATCGAGACGGGAATTGACGGAATCAATCTGGACTTTGAACTGGTGTCAACAGAATGCGGAGAACATTATATACAGTTTGTGCGTGAATTATCTGTCAGATGCAGACAGAACGGACTGGTACTCTCGGTGGATAATTATGTACCCCAGCCGTATAATGAACATTATGATATAGAAGAGCAGGGGGTGGTGGCTGATTATGTAGTGATCATGGGATATGATGAACATACAGAAGGGTCCTACGAGGCAGGTTCAGTTGCATCGATCGGCTATCTTGAGAATGGAATTACGGATGCACTTGAATCTGTATCTGCAGAGAAACTGATTGCCGGGGTACCGTTCTTTACCAGGCTTTGGTTCGAGACTCCGAAGACGGAGGAGGAGCTTGCAGAACAAGCAGGAACGGAGGCGGCGTCTTATCCAAACAAAGTGACCAGTTCTGCTTACGGTATGACGGAAGCGGCGCAGGTAGTGGCGGATGCAGGTGCACAGACACAGTGGGATGAAGAAACCATGCAGAATTATGCTGAGTGGGAGGCCGACGGAGGCACTTACAAGATCTGGCTGGAAGATGATCAGTCTTTAGAAGAGAAACTCAAAGTTATCAAGTCAAATAATCTGGCGGGTGTTGCAGAGTGGAGTCTTGGTATGGAAGACTCCGGCGTATGGGATCTGATCCTGCAGTATGTAAATTAGTCATATACTTCAGAAAGAGACATCCCCTTTCTG
>DYCJ01000028.1 GCA_019418195.1 Clostridiales bacterium
CAAAAATACGTTTCTGGATTTAGATAAATTACACAAAAAATATAAAAAAATAGGTTTTATATTGCATATTATGTATGCGTATGTTATATTTTAGCCATACCTGTAATACAAGTGACAACTAACAACTTATAAGTGGTGTTCCGGAACAGATAAGTGTGGTTGAAAAAGGGAGTGTGATGGGAAAGTTTAGTGGGATGAAATACAAGTTTTCAGTGAAAAATAGATTTGAAAGGAGAAAGGAATGAAAAAAAGAAATCGTATTTTATCTTTGATACTTGCGGGAATGCTTGTGATTGGGCTGACAGCCTGCGGAGGAAGCAAGGAACAGTCTGATTCAGGAGACGGCGAAGATCTGGAAGCAGCGGGATATGATATTGACGCGATGGAAGTGGAACCTACAACCGTGAAACTGTACCACAGGATCAATGCGGACGGAGGAGACGCTGAAAGTGAATTTTTCGTCAGAAAAGTGAACGAGTGGAATGAGCAGGATAACGGGATCACGATCGAACCGGTATTTATCATGAATGAAGGAGATTATCTCGACAGATTGTCAACAGATATTGCATCAGGCGACGCACCCGATATCTTCATGCAGTATGGCGGAACTAATTGTCTGGATTATGTAGAGTCAGGAATCGTACTTGACCTTTCGCCTTATTTTGAGGCGGATGAAGAATGGTACAACGGATTTGCCAAACCGAACTGGGATATCGTTGACTACGAAAAATACGGTTACGACGGCATCTATGGCGCTCCGTGGTCATCATATGAGATATTCCTGTATTATAACGAAGAGTATCTGGACGCATGCGGACTTGAAGTGCCAAAAAGCTGGGATGATCTTAAGAATTGCTGCAAAGTTCTTATGGAAAATGGTTATCAGCCGTTTATGGTCGGAGAATCAGATAATTACCGATATGGTCATCTTTTGAGTGCTATGGCAGTCAAGACATACGGGCCGGAGTTCCAGGATCAGCTTGCAGCCAGAGAGTATAATTACGACAGCCCGGAGATTATTAGCTTAATACAGGAAATCAAAGATATGCAGGATGCGGGATATTTTGGAGAAAATGTACTTAGTGTTGATGTAAACGCGGAAAGATCTTATTTTGGAGCGGGGGACTGTGCTTTTATGATCGACCTCTCAAGAGCCGGTGCAATTTTAAAAGATTCGGAATGCTTCGCAAATCAGACGATTCATACGGCAAAATTTCCGTATTTTGATCAGGCATATGAAAAAGATAATATGGGTGGTGCGTCACAGAACTATTTTATCTGTACGATGAATAAATCGACAAACCAGATCAAAGCCTCACTTAAAGTACTGAAATGGCTGACAAGTACAGAATTTGTCGATGAATTGGTACAGGAATATGCAAGTACGTATTCAGTACTTCCGACAGAAGGAATTACTGATAACTATATGTTTGATGAGTGTAATGCATTGATGAAAGAGACAGAGACGTATGTACAGGAGTTAGCTCAGGTAAGCACCAATACCGCAGAGCTTACAGTTGTCAGAAATGCGCTTCAGATGCTCGGAAGCGGTGCAACGGCTGAAGAAGTTGGAAAGGAAATAGTAGATAATCTTTCTAACTACGAGTAAATAGCCCAAGGGCTTCCCTGACCGGCCTTCGGAGGGGAAGCCCTTCCAGACAGGAGGGAGATAAAATGAGGAAAAAGAGAAGAGACTATATTATTGCTGCTGTATTTTTACTTCCTGCAATTTTACTTTTGTCCGTGTTTGTAATCTATCCGATCATCAGTAATGTAATTCTGTCCTTTCAAGAATGGAACGGTATTTACGGCGTCGCAAAGAATTTTGTACAGTTTGATAATTATAAGGCGGTTTTTTCGGATGAATTGTTCTGGAGGTCTCTTGCTAATGCAGGGATTTTCATAGTGGTGGGGTTTGTTATCCAGATGCCGCTTTCTTTCGCGCTTGCGCTTCTTGTGACATCTAAGATTAAAGGAAAGAATGTATTCCGGACTGTTTATTACATCCCTGTTATTCTGGGAACTACGATTGTAGCCGTAATGTGGAAAAATCTCGTGAATCCGAATTACGGAGCCGTAATGGAAATTATCCGGAATCTAGGCATTGATTTTCTGGATTTTGACTGGCTTAACACTCCGTGGGTGAATGTCTGGGTAGCAGCGCTTGTGAACTGCTGGAAGTCGGCTCCCTATAATATGCTGATCTTCTGCGCGGGACTGGTCACGATACCCGATACGCTCAACGAGGCTGCTATGATCGACGGATGTAATGCATGGCAGCGAGTGCGATATATTACACTGCCTCTGAGCAAAAATTCATTTAAGGTTTATGCAATCCTTTGTATTACCGGATGTATCAAACAGTTTGACATGATATGGGCGATGACGGGCGGCGGGCCGAACGCAACAAGTTCTACACCTGCAATACTTCTGTACCTGAATGCATATTCGTTCAAGCTGATGGGGCGCAGCGCTGCTATTGCTGTCATCCTGCTGATTCTGGGAGTAGGGCTCAGTGTTATGTGCAATAAAGTTTTCAGGCAGGAAGAGTATTAGGAGGCGGTGAAGACATGGAAAGAAAAAACAGGAAAAAAATCATACTGTATATTATTGCTGTTCTTTGGCTTCTAGTGACAATTATGCCTTTGCTTTATGTATTGATCTCTTCTTTTAAGACAAACGACGAGATGTACAGGAGCGCTTTAAATCTGCCGATCGAATGGAAATGGGAGAATTATCTGACGGCAAATGAACTCGGACATGCTTTCAGGTCAATTGGAAACTCGCTGATCGTATCGTCGGCTACGACAGTGATTGAGGTGATCGTGGGAATGATGGCGGCATATGCAATCTCGAGAAAGAGACATATCTTTTTTGCAAGACATGCATATATGCTGTTTGTGGTAGGGGTGATGGTACCGATCCATTCTACTCTGATCCCGATCTCATCCATGGCTGCCGAACTGGGAGTAAAAAATAATTTTGTGTATCTGGTGCTCGTGTATGTATGTTTCAATCTGGCACAGGGAATTTTCCTGTTTACGGGTTTTCTCGATTCCGTGAGCAGAGAGATAGACGAGGCGGCGATCATAGACGGATGCGGCGATTTCAGGTTGCTGAAAAGCATTTTACTCCCTATATGTAAACCGATCATTGCGACAGAGGCAATCTTCTCATTTATTTATGCATACGGAGAACTGGTATTCTCGCTGACACTGATATCCGAGCCGGCAAAATATACGGTGCCGAGGGCGATGATGTCATTTACGACAGAGTTGTCCGTACAGATGGGACCGCAGTATGCGTTTATTATCGTTTCGATCATACCGGTAGTTATTATATATGTATTATTTCACAGACAGATTCAGAGCGGAGTTATGTCTGGGGCTGTAAAAGGATAGGAGAGAACATGAAAAATCAGATACAGTGGTTTAAAGATGCGAAGTACGGGCTGTTTATTCACTGGGGAATTTACGCACAGCTTGGTGGGACTTTTGAAGGGGAAATAATCCCGTACGGTACAGAGTGGATTATGAAAAATGCCAGAATTCCGGTCAGTGCGTACAGCGCACTGGCTGAAACATTTAATCCTGGTGAGTTTGATGCTGAATATATCGTAAAGAAAGCAAAACAGTGGGGAATGAAATATATTGTATTTACGGCAAAGCATCATGACGGATTTGCAATGTATGATTCCAAAATCTCAGACTATAAAATTACGAATACACCATTCGGAAGAGACCCACTAAAAGAGTTGGCGGAAGAGTGTAAAAAACAAGACATGATACTTGGAATATACTATTCACAGATGCAGGACTGGAAAGAGGAAAACGGCTGGGGAAATGATTGGGACTTTAAGCCGGATCAAGAAAAAGATTTTGATAAATATTTTTACGGAAAAGTGATTCCGCAGGTAAAAGAACTGCTGACAGATTACGGGAACGTAGGAATTATGTGGTTTGATACTCCTTATGTTATGCCTGTAAATTTGTGCAGAGAATTAAGAGACTGCGTAAAAGAAATCCAGCCTCGTTGTCTGGTAAGCGGAAGAATCGGATATAAGCTCGGTGACTATAGGGAAATGTCAGATAATGAAATACCGGTCTTGTCATTTGAAAGGGCTTGGGAAACTCCGATGACACTTAATGATACATGGGGATATTCCAAAACAGACCATAACTGGAAGACCACAAAAGATGTTCTGCACAAGCTGGTTGATATTGTAGGAAAAGGAGGAAATCTGTTGCTGAACATAGGGCCAGATGAGAGCGGCAGGATTCCTAAAGACAGCGTCAGGGTTCTTGATAAAGCCGGAGTCTGGCTCGAGAAAAATGGTGAAAGCATTTACGGCTGCAGCCTGAAGTTTGACTTACCGTATGAGAACAGGTGGGGCAAAGTGACTGCAAAGCCAGGAAAGCTTTATCTTCATGTTTTTGATTATCCGGAATTTCCCTATGAAATACTGATCACGGGACTTCGTACAAAAATCAAAAAAGTTTATCTTATAGAGGAAGGAAAAGAACTGGTGTATTTCCAGAGCTACGAACCGGCGAGGGATGAATACCGGTTCAGAGTGATTCTGCCGGAAAAAACAAAAGACAAGACAGATCTTGTTGTCTGCGCCGAATATGACGGCGAAATCGACATACAGGAGCTGGAATAACATATACTTCGAAGACAGGAGGCGGAAAAATGAAATATAGTGAAGAATTGATAGAAAGTCTGAAAGAACGGGCTAAAACACTGCGCAGAGATGTAATTCTCAGTATAGGTGTAGGAGTGGCAGGACATATAGGAGGTTCCAACTCATCTGCTGACATTGTTGCGGCGTTGTATTTTTACAAAATGCATTATGACAGCAGTAACCCGAAGATGAAAGACAGAGACAGGTTTTTGCTCAGTAAAGGCCATGTGGGTATCCTGCAGTATGCGGCGCTTGCCGAGGCAGGCTTCTTCCCGCGTGAGGATCTGAAACATACAAAAGAGCTGGGGTCCTGTCTTCAGGGACATCCTGATGTTAGGAAAACTCCGGGAATTGAAGCAGGAACCGGATCTCTGGGACAAGGGCTGTCGATTGGGCTGGGTATGTCGCTCGGTATGAAAGCAGATGGAATTGACCGTAATGTGTATGTACTTGTCGGAGACGGAGAATGTGAGGAAGGACAGATATGGGAAGCGGCGATGGCAGCGGGATTTTATAAAGCAGATAATCTCGTGGCAATTGTGGATAAAAATGGACTTCAGGCAAACGGAGCTGTAAAGGACCGGATGGATTCCGATCCGCTTCCGGAAAAATGGAAGGATTTCGGCTGGAACGTAATCGAGATTGACGGTCATGATATGGAACAGATTCTTACGGCGCTTGACCGGGCGGACGATGAAAAAGAGAGACCGACGGTCATTATCGCACATACGGTAAAAGGCAAAGGAGTAAGCTTTGCAGAAAATGTTGTCGGCTATCATAATGGTACGCTGACGGAAGAAACTTATCGTCAGGCGCTTGAGGAGCTGGCATAGAGGAGGGATGGACATGGAGTGCAGAAATCAGCGTATTGCATATGGGGAAACTTTGGTAGAACTAGGACGGGAAAATAAAGACATCGTAGTACTCGATGCAGATCTCGGCGGTTCGACGATGGGAAAGATGTTTGAAAAGGAATTTCCGGAACGGCATTATGAAATGGGGATTGCCGAAGCGAATATGACATCTGTGGCAGCAGGCCTTGCCCAGACAGGAAAGATTCCGTTTACAAATTCATTTTCTGTATTTGCGGTTGGACGGGCATATGACCAGATACGTCAGACAATAGCGATCGGGCGGCTCAATGTCAAAATATGCGGATCTTCCGCGGGACTTTCTGATTTTGGCGACGGCGCTACGCACCAGTCGGTCGAAGATATTGCCTTGATGCGGTCAGTCCCGAACATGACAGTCATCTGTCCGGCAGACGCAAACGAGACGCGGGCGGCTGTCAGGGCGGCAGCAAAAATGCAGGGGCCCTGTTACATAAGACTGAACAGAAATGATTATGATAACGTCATCTCTCAGGATGAGCCGTTTGAACTTGGAAAACCCAAAGTTATGCGGCAGGGCAGCGATGCAGCGGTATTTGCTACAGGCTATATGGTAGGCGAAGCACTGAAAGCGGCAGAAGCGCTTGAGGACAGGATATCCGTAAAAGTGATCAATGTCAGCACACTTAAGCCCCTGAACGGGGAGGCTGTCTGTGAACTGGCGTCCGGATGCAGGGGGATTGTCACTGCAGAGGAACACAATGTGATCGGAGGGCTGGGAAGTGCTATAGCGGAAGCGCTCCGCAGGAAGTGCAAACCGATCGAATTTGTGGGGATCAACGATGTCTTCGGATGCAGTGCACATAATTATAAGGAACTGCTGGAGCATTACGGACTGACGGCGGAACACATAATAAGAGCAGTGGAAAATGTTTTAAAATAAGAGGAGAAAATATTATGAAGATTGGATTTATCGGACTGGGCATTATGGGAAAACCAATGGTGAGGAACCTCATGAAAGCGGGTCACTCAGTTGTTGTATATGACATTGTAAAAGCGAATGTAGAACAGATGGTAAAAGAAGGAGCTGCAGAGGCACATTCGGCAAAGGAAACGGCAGAGAAATGCAGGACAGTTATTACAATGCTGCCGAATTCTCCTCATGTGAAAGCGGCGGTCCTCGGAGAGAACGGTGTACTTGAAGGCGCAAGAGAAGGAGATATACTCATTGACATGAGTTCGATCGCACCGCTCGCATCAAAAGAAATCTATGAAGCATGTGCAAAAAAGGGCGTGCAGATGATCGACGCCCCGGTATCGGGTGGAGAACCTAAGGCGATCGACGGCACGATGTCTATTATGGCCGGCGGGTCGAAAGAAATATTCGATAAGGTCTACGATCTTCTGATGACAATGGGGGGCAGCGCGGTATATTGTGGTGAGATAGGCGCGGGAAATACTACAAAGCTTGCAAACCAGATTATCGTTGCGCTGAATATTGCCGCTGTTTCAGAGGCGTTTATGCTGAGCACGAAAGCCGGTGTGTCGCCGGAAAAAGTGTTTGCGGCGATCAGGGGCGGCCTTGCCGGATCGACAGTGATGAATGCGAAAGTGCCGATGATGATGGAGGGAAATTTTGCACCGGGATTTAAGATCGATCTTCATATCAAAGACCTCAATAATGCGCTTGATACAGGCCATGAGATCGGAGTTCCGCTGCCTTTAACGGCAAATGTCATGGAGGTCCTGCAAAAACTGCACGCAGACGGATGCGGTCAGGAAGATCATAGTGCAATTGCAAAATATTATGAAAAACTTGCGGATGTGACGTTAAATATTAAGTAGCAGGGGGATTGTGCAATGGATATAGGAACAAACATGAGAAAAATGTTTTCTCTTGAGGGAAAAACCGTGGTCATGACCGGCGCAGCAGGCGGAATCGGCAGTAAAATTGCGGAGGGGATGGCTCTGGCAGGCGCGGACGTGGCCTTGTGCGATATTAATGAAGAAAATCTGCTGGAGACGAAAGAGAAGATCATGAAAACAGGGGGAAAAGCGTCTTCCCATGTTCTTGATGTGACAAAGGCAGCCCGGATAAAAGACTGTATAGCAGAAATTGCAGGAGAATACGGCAGTCTGGATGTACTGATCAACTGTGCCGGCATCAATAAGCGGATCGGACTTGCGGATGTAGATGAAGCAGGTTATGACAGGATTATGGATATCAATTTGAAGGGAGTATTTTTTACGTCTCAGGCTGTTGCCCCGTACATGAAAGAACAGAAAAAGGGCAGTATTATTAATATCGGGTCACACAACACGGGGAGCATTCTGGGAGGATGTTCTGTATACGGCGCATCCAAATGCGGCGTACTCTCTCTTACACGTTCAATGGCGGTGGAATGGGCAAAATATAATATCAGGGCGAATTGTGTCAGCCCCGGACATATCCGGACGGCATTGACGGTACCGACATGGGAGAATCCCGAAAGATCAAAGTATCTGCTGGATAGGATTGCGCTGGGGCGTCCGGGATATCCGGAAGATATAGTGGGAATCTGCATCCTTCTTGCGTCAGATGCATCATCTTATATTACCGGTGCAGAGATACGGGTGGATGGCGGATGCATTGCGGGAGGACAGCCATGGCCGTATGATACGCAATTTTAACCGTCAGGTATACATCTTTAATTTCATATCCTAAAAGAACATCAGGGACAGTCCCTTACACGGGCATGTCCCTGATGAGATTTCTAAGACATTTATTCTTCAATCACCTGTATCTCCAGATAATCAAAATCAATCGAATCAACAAAGTTATCCTGATAAAATCTCGCTTTTGCATGCCGCTTAAACTCAGCGATCGTGGAGTCCAGCCAGATCGGTTTGCTCAAGTCAAACTGATAACAGATTTCGTCCAGGGCGTTGAAGATCTTGTGTGTACGTGTATCGTCTGTCTCATCGCAGATGACAGTATCTTTAAGCATTCTGTTATCTTTAAACTCTTTTCCCCATAAACGGAACATAATACACAGCTCCTTTCATAACTGCTATTCTAGCACAGCGAAGTCGAAAAGTCATTCAAAAAATCCAAAAGTGCAAGGTTGTGCGAGTATGAGGTTTTTGTTATATTAATAAAAGAGTTAAAATAACAGGGAGAGTGAAAAAGGATGACATTAGCGGAGGTCCTGAAGAAAGTAAAAGAATTATGTGTAAAATATCAGGCAGAAGAGGTCATTTTATTTGGATCAAGAGCGAAAGGAACAGCGCTGGAAAGAAGCGATATTGATATTGCAGTATCTGGCGTGAAAGCATTCGACGCACTTGAAGAAGAAATAGAAGAAATCCCGACACTATATATAGTTGATCTTTTAAATATGGATACATGCAGAAATGAATTGATATTGGAGGACATCAGAAAGTATGGACGCAAAATTTGAAAAGAGATGGGTATCGTTTAACAATTCGTTGGACTCGCTGGCTGAAGCGCGTGAAAGGGATATGTCGGACTCGTTTGTTTTAAGCGGAACAAGTGCTAAATTTAGTATTACATTTGACCTGGCATGGAAAGTTATGAAAGATATATTGATTCAGCATTATGCGATTACGGCATTTGTTTCCGGTTCACCTAGAGAGGTGCTTCGCACGGCTTACAAGGCGAAACTGATTTCTGACGATATCTGGATGGAAATGCTGAAGATACGAAATCAGCTTGCGCATGATTATGACGGAGTTATCGTGAAAGAGTACTGTCAGAAAATCATCCACGAATATATTGACCGGCTGTATGAGTTCAGGAATCATGCCGCGGAGGTTCTGGCAGCAGATCAGGAAAGGGGATACTTATGAAGAAACTTCTTGACAGAATATTTATAGACGGACTGACCGGTATGGCCCAGGGCTTGTTTGCCACGCTGATCATCGGTACGATCATCCAGCAGATCGGAACGTACTGCGGGGGGAATATCGGTGACCTGATCTTTACCTTGGGAAAGGTAGCGGCAGGACTGACCGGCGCGGGCATTGGAGCAGGTGTGGCGCGAAAGCTAGACGCGGGACATCTGGTGATCGTGTCGGCGGCAGTAGTGGGCATGATCGGAGCATTCGCAGGTAATGTCATGTCCGGGGATATTGTGAATGGAGGCAGCCTTGTGCTTTCGGGACCGGGGGAACCGCTCGGGGCATTTGTGGCAGCGTATATTTCCATCGAGATCGGCATACTGATCTCCGGTAAGACGAAACTGGATATTATACTGACACCGCTTGTCTGTATCGGCGCGGGCTCTGTAGTCGGGCTTCTTGTCGGACCGCCGATTTCAGGGTTCATGTCCTGGCTCGGATCGCTGATCAACTGGGGAACAGAGCAGCAGCCGTTTGTCATAGGCATCGTAGTATCAGTTCTGATGGGAATGATACTGACTCTTCCGATCAGTTCCGCGGCTCTGGGTGTGATCCTGAATCTGTCCGGCCTGGCGGCAGGTGCGGCGACTGTGGGATGCTGCTGCAATATGATCGGTTTCGCGGTGGCAAGCTTTAGGGAAAATAAATTCAGCGGCCTGCTCTCACAGGGGATCGGGACATCAATGCTGCAGGTGCCCAATATTGTGAGGCATCCGCAGATATGGATTCCGCCGATCCTTTCCAGTGCTATATTAGGGCCGGTATCGACGATGGTGTTCCATATGACGAATAACGCTACCGGGTCGGGAATGGGAACAGCAGGGCTTGTAGGACCTCTGATGACATGGCAGGTGATGACGCAGTCAGAAGCAGAGATGATCGTGCTTGTGAAGATCATCCTGATCCAGTTCGTTCTCCCGGCTGTGATCACACTGCTCATATCTGAATTTATGAGAAAGAAAAAATGGATACATTTCGGTGATATGAAGCTGGAATAGTATACTCCGGACAATCTTAAAAATGAATAAAAAAAGAGCGAACTCGGTTAACAGAAAACACAAAATATGGTATACTTAGAAGCAACAAAATAACCAATGGGGGCTATTCGTGATGAGAGGTGAACAACAGGTTGAGGCTGCGTTGAAGAGCTACGAAGATGTTGACAGTTGGAAGACAGTTATTTTCCTCTATAATGCAGCTTTAAAAGAAGTGGGCACAAAGCTGGAAATCCTGAATGATGAATTCCAGCACGTACATCAGTATAACCCGATCGAGCATATCAAAACCAGGATCAAGACGCCAGAGAGCATCGTTAAAAAGCTGAAGCGTTATGGATATGAGACTTCGATTGAAAATATGGTCAGATATATTAATGATATTGCAGGTGTAAGACTGATCTGTTCGTTTACGTCGGATATCTACCGTTTGGCTGAGATGATCGGAAATCAGAGCGATCTCAAAGTGCTTTCGATCAAAGATTACATAAAGAACCCGAAAGAGAGTGGTTATAAGAGTTACCATATGCTCGTGTCGGTCCCGATCTTTCTGTCAGACAGTGTAGTGGACACGAAAGTTGAAATCCAGATCCGGACGATCGCGATGGATTTCTGGGCAAGTCTGGAGCATAAGATATATTATAAATTTGAGGGAAATGCTCCGGAATATATCAGCCGTGATCTGCGTGAATGTGCGAAGATGGTATCGGAGCTGGATGAGAAGATGCTCTCGCTCAATGAGGCAATCCAGGAATGTATTCTCCAGCAGGAGAATAAAGCCAATATGGATGATGTGGTGGAAAACGTGATCGGGAACAGGACGGAACAGCCAAAACTGCAGGCGAATGGAACCGATGGATAGAGCTGATGAAAAAATGTGCCAATAGCAAAACGGGATGCGGCAAATGCCGCATCCCGTTTTGCGACAGGCGGATATTATGCCTGCTTATTCTCATCGTCAGCTGCCACCTCCGTGATGGATTTAACAAGCCCTGCGATTCCCTGTATTTCTGAAGGTATAATGATCTTCGTAGCTTTGCCGTTGGCGGCTTTTTCAAATGCTTCCAGGCTTCTGAGCGTCAGCACCGCATTATCGGCTCCTGCTTCTTTTAAGAATCTTAAACCGTCAGCTGTGGCCTGCTGAACTTTCATGATGGCCTCGGCTTCACCTTCGGCCTCACGGATCATTTTCTCCTTCTCAGCTTCGGCTTTCAGGATCGCTGCCTGTTTTGCAGCTTCCGCTTCGAGGATCACAGATTCTTTCTGACCTTCGGCAACGAGTACGGTAGATTTCTTCTCACCTTCTGCGCGCAGGATAGCTTCACGTCTTTCTCGTTCTGCCTTCATCTGCTTCTCCATCGCATCGCGGATTGCGGTCGGCGGAATGATATTTTTGAGCTCTACGCGGTTTACTTTGATCCCCCATGGATCTGTTGCCAGATCCAGCTCTGAGCGCATTTTCGTGTTGATTGTCTCGCGGGATGTGAGGGTCTGGTCAAGCTCAAGATCACCGATGATGTTTCTGAGAGTGGTGGCAGTCAGATTCTCGATCGCAACGATCGGGCTTGCCACGCCATAGCAGAACATCTTCGGATCAGTGATCGAATAAAAGATGACAGTGTCGATCTGCATGGTTACATTGTCTTTGGTGATCACAGGCTGAGGCGGGAAATCTACAACCTGTTCTTTCAGGTCAATGCGTCTTGCCACGCGGTCAATAATAGGAAGTTTGAAATGCAGGCCGGTACCCCATGTCGTGAGATACGCTCCAAGACGTTCTACGACAATTGCCTGAGCCTGGTGTACGATCTTGACGCATGAGATCAGGATCAGTACGACGATTACAAGAATAATTAAAAATAAAATTGTTCCGATACCAATTAATGATGTGCTCATGATGGTTCCCCCTTATATTTTTCTACGATCAGTTTTACTCCTGAAACAGAGATGACCTTTGCAAGTTCATCCTTTTCGAGTATTACATTGTTGTCCTGAGAGCGGACTGTCCATTCCTGCCCGTCCACAATGCTCCGTCCGGTCTGTCTTAGATTATCGACCCTCTCCGTGATCTTTATGACCTCCCCGATCTTGCTCTCGTAGTTGGTCTTCAGCCGGTTCTTATTTAGGTGCTTTGCGGCCCATGGTCTTGTAAAGATCATCAACACAATGGATACGGCAAGAAATACGATGATCTGAATGGTCAGATTCGCTCCAAGCGTGTTTGCACCTGCTGCTGCCAGAGCGCCAATGGCAAACCAGATTGTTGTCAGTCCGACTGTAAACACTTCAATAATGAGCAGGATGATGAAAAGACCGATCCAGATCAGATTGAGCATGGCCGGGGAAAGCGCCAGAATGTCTGCTTCCATGTAGTGTCTCCTTTCGTAAAATATTACTTGAAATTTATTCCTATGTATATTCGGTATAATCTACATCATAGTACCCTTCACTCGGAGTGAGGATAATGCTTCCGTACTCAACGGAGACCTCTGTCCCATCCGGAATAACGATGTTTTTCACTCCAGTATCAGTATATTCATCTGAAAGCGGAGCATAATCTGGGCTGTCCACCCACAGATATTCGGAGAAGCCGTTCGGATAAGTCAGGATAACGCTTGAATAGCCATAGTCGTCTTCCGCCGTACTCAAAGCAGTGATGTCATAGATCCCTTCGGGGACAATTCCGTCACCGGAAGTGTAAGTTCCGGCTTCCAGACTGACTGGTTCGCTCAAAGGATTCTCCTTTATTTCCTGTGTCAGCGGCTGAGCGTTTTCTGTAGTAAACCGGAGGATAACGCCGCTGTCTATGCTGAGGTCAGCACCGTTATAAAGGCGGATATCCTCTTCTTCTGTGACCTGGTCGTATTCGGATTCAGTTCCGAAAGTGACATAGTGATAAATACTGTTCTCCTCGTCATCAATCCCGATACCGCCCGTTCCCTCGACAAGCTCCGCGCGGTAGACTCCTTCGGGAATATGTACGCCGACTCTGTATATGCCGTTTCCTAATACAGTTTCATAAGCATCTCCGGACGACGGGATTTCTCTTGTTGCAAAGCTGTAAGGGTCGTAATCTGAATCATCCCAGATGTAATCATCATCATACCCTGTATCATCCATGTTGTATGAGACGCTGTCAGAAGTGAAAGTGTCTGTTACAGTGGAAAAACCGTTGCCCAGGATGTTGCCGACGATATCGGTGAGTGCAGGCAGTGCAGCAATGAGAATGACTGCAATAATGATGATCCATACCGCCAGGCCGCGCCTTCTTCTGCCGGATGCCACAGTGCGGGCTGCAGAGCTGTATGTTGCCTGCCTCTTCGGATATACAGTTTTCGGTTTCTGTGAAGCGGTTTTAGGCTCCGGTCTTGGAGCTGTGCGCTGATTTCCTCCGGATGCCTGTGGCTGATAGTCGAGATCCCTGTCAGGCGGACTCTCGGATTGTGAAGAGATGCTCCGGCGTATGGAACGTTCCCGGTCGTAAATAGAATTATCCAGACCGCAGAATGTACATCGGTTATTGACCAGATCTCCTCCGCATAAACTGCATTTCTTTTTTAGCATAATCCACCCCCTCTGGCCTTACTGGTAACAGTTCAGCCCGCCCCATTCGCCGAGCCGCACTGACGTGGTTATTGCGGCTGCACCGCGTGGCTGGACTGTTATTCGAATTTATTTTATTCTACCACAGGTGCGGTGTATTTTGTGTAAAATAATAGAAAAACGTGAAAATTGTAAAAAAATCTTAAGATTAGTGCACACTGTTTAAAAAATATTGATGCTTCCCCGTATTTTCGCTATACTGTATATTTGAAGGGAAAGTTTATGAAAGCTAAAGGTATAAAGGAATGACAGAAGAGGCGAAGAAAAAAGGGATAGAGATTGGCATAGGTCTTCTGCTCTATATTATCGCATGGAGCATTGTGTCATACTGGACAGTTCCGGCAGCGGGAGAGACTGTACTTTTTCTGACAGCTTATGCAGTCCTGTCACTGAGTACGTACTGGGAGCAGATCAAAAAGATCCTCAAAAAGCAGTTTCTGGATGAGAATCTGCTTATGATCATTGCGACAGCGGGGGCATTTGCCATAGACAGACATAAAGAGGCGGTTGCGGCAATGCTGTTCTATCAGGTCTCAAAGTTTGTGGAAGAGCTGTCGCTGGGAAAAACAAAAAAATCAATTGCAGAATTTATTGATATCCGGCCGGAATATGCGAACCTGAAAGTCGGAAATACAGAGAAAGTCGTACCGCCCCAGCAGCTGGAACTGAAGCAGACCATTGTCCTGAGACCCGGAGAGAAAATTCCTGTTGATTCGGTTGTGACATCGGGAACGGGAGCAGTTGATATGAAAGCGCTCACAGGAGAATCGGAGCCGAGAGCAGTGAAGATCGGCGACCGGCTGTACAGCGGATGCATTAATTTAAACGGAGTACTTGAAGCGAGAGTCATCAGGCTTTATAATGATTCTGCGGCTGCAAAAGTGATGCGGCTGGTAGAGCGGGCGAATGAAAAGAAATCAGAAAGCGTACATTTTGCGGACAGATTTACAAAATATTATACGCCGATCGTGATACTGATCGCTCTTCTTACCGTGATCCTGCCGCCCATGATGTTCGCTGAGTCAAAAATGGAATGGATATACCGCGGACTGGTCATTCTGGTGGCTGCGTGTCCGTGCGGACTGATGGTGTCCATACCGCTTGCATTTCTCGGCGGTATCGGTTCGGCATCAAAGCAGGGAGTACTGATAAAGGGCGGTTCGTTTCTGGAAGACCTGACGAAAGTGGATACCTTTGTTTTTGATAAAACGGGTACACTGACAGAGGGGGTCTTTCATGTACGCGAGATTGTTCCATGGAATATGGAAGAAAGAGAGCTGCTTGAGATAGCTGCCCTTGCTGAATCATATTCCAATCACCCGATCGCCTTGTCGCTTCTGGAGGAATATGGAAGAGAACCGGACAGGGATAGAGTGACAGATATTGAGGAACAGCCGGGGTATGGCGTCCGGGCGAAAGTTGACGGCAGAGAGGTGTATGCAGGAAATACACGGCTTATGAACCGGCAGGGGATTTTTTACCAGCCGGTGGAAGACGCGGGAACAGTTGTTTATGTTGCCATAGAAGGACAGTACGCGGGCTATATACTGATTTCGGACATTATACGAAAAGATGCCGTCAGACTGATCCGCTGGCTGCACAGGAAAGATCTGGCGACCGTGATGCTTACCGGAGACAATGAGAAGGCAGCGGAGGAAGTCGCGGCAAAACTCCGCATTGAGAGTGTGTATGCGGAACTTATGCCGGAGGATAAAGTTGAACTGCTGGAGGAATTCCACGAGAATCAGATGGAAAGAGAAAAACTTGCGTTTGTCGGAGACGGCATTAATGACGCGCCTGTCCTGACACTTGCGGATATCGGTATCGCGATGGGCGGCCTTGGCGCAGATGCAGCACTTGAGGCGGCAGATATCATCCTGATGGAAGATGAACCGGCGAAGATCATCAATGCGATCAGGATCGCCAGGGCAACACTCCGGTCAGTGAAGGAAAATATGGTATTCGCGATCGGTATGAAAGTGCTGCTGATCATTCTGGCGTTTTTCGGGTTCGTTACAATGCAGAATGCGATCATTGCCGACATGGCAGTTATGCTGATAAATATTTTGAATTCATTCTGGATGATGCAGTATCCGGAACGGGGAGTGTGAATAAGAAAATGAAGAAAAGATGGATGACTATCCTGGCAGCCGCTGTTGTGGCTGCGGGTGTGACAGGAGGCTGCGGCAACCTTCAGAAATCGGGAGTTGACGCTCTTGAAAAGGGAGAATATGATGAGGCGCTGGCTGATTTTCAGGAGATGACTGAGAGCGGCGGTAATGATGTGGCAGAAGGATACCGCGGGCTTGGAATGACCTATTATGAGATGGAAGATTATGAAAATGCACTTGAAGCATTTCGCAATGCAGCAGACAATGGTGCAGAGCAGTCGATCCAGATGTATAATCTGATGGGAGTTTGTGCAATGCAGACAGAAGACTATGCATCGGCTCTTGAATATATCCAGTCAGGACTGGCTCTGACAAGCACTTCTGACGGAGCGGACAAAGCGGATGCTGAGCTTGTACAGGAGATGAAATATAATGAGATCATCTGTTACGAACAGCAGGCGGACTGGGAGAATGCAAAGCAGAAAGTGACAGAGTATCTGGAGGACTATCCGGATGATGAGACAGTACAGAAAGAAGCTGAGTTTTTAGAGACTCGTTAATGGATAAAGACTGATAAAAGTACCGGGCGATTTTTTGAAAGTTGCCCGGTACTTTTGAAAGAATTACCGGGCAACTTTCGTTTACCGGATATTTTCGGGAGAAAAGTGTAATATCATGAGTATAAGAGAAAAATATCAGATTACGGAATATTGTCACCATTTTCTCAGAGAATATATCCATGAAGGTGACTGCTGCATTGATGCAACCTGCGGAAAAGGATGTGATACGCAATTCCTGTGCTGCAGTGTTGGAAAGAGGGGCAGAGTCTATGGATTTGACATTCAGAGAGAGGCGGTGGAGCAGACGCGAAGCCGGCTGGAGCGTGCGAGCTGTGCAGAGCAAGCGATACTGATCTGCGACGGCCACGAAAATATGGCGGATTATGTAAAAGACCAGGCAGCGGTCATTATGTTTAATTTTGGCTATCTGCCGGGCGGAGACCATTCGATCGCAACGCGGCCTGGGACGAGCCTGAAGGCTGTAGAGGAGGGACTGAAACTACTGAAGGCGGGCGGCGTCATGAGTCTCTGCATTTACAGCGGAGGCGATACCGGATATGAAGAGAGAAATGCTCTGCTTGCTTACCTGAAAGAACTGGATGCGAAACAGTGGCTGGTGATCGTCCACAGCTTCTATAATAGAAAAAACGATCCGCCGCTGCCGGTGTTTGTGGTGCGCCTTGTTTAACAGTTTAGAAGTACAGACGAAAAGAAATTTTTGCTTACAGTCGGCCGGCGAAAAGGAGACAGATATATGCATGAAACAGAACATATTGAAGAAAAAGTGATTCTGGTAGGAATCGATACCGGAAATCCAGATCAGGCGCAGCGTTCTCTCGATGAGCTGGCCGAACTTGCAAAGACTGCGGGTGCGGAAGTTGCGGGGCGGCTGATCCAGGCAAGGGAG
>DYCJ01000280.1 GCA_019418195.1 Clostridiales bacterium
GTGCGGTAGGACACCGCATGGTGCATGGCGGAGAGAAATTCGCATCTTCCGTGATCATTACTGAAGAGGTTAAGAAAGCAGTTGAGGAATGCAATGATCTGGCACCGCTTCACAATCCTGCAAACCTGATCGGAGTTGCTGCCTGCGAGAAACTGATGCCGGGTACTCCTATGGTAGGTGTGTTTGATACTGCTTTTCATCAGACTATGCCGGAGAAGGCGTATATGTACGGCCTTCCGTATGAATATTACGAAAAATACAAAGTAAGACGTTACGGGTTCCACGGAACGAGCCACAGCTTTGTGTCCAAGAGAGCTGCTGAAGTGATGGGAAGACCGTATGAGGATCTTAAAACGATCGTGTGCCACCTCGGAAACGGATCCAGTGTTACAGCTGTTTTGAACGGAAAGTCTGTAGATACTTCCATGGGACTGACTCCGCTTGAGGGTGTCGTGATGGGAACGCGTTCCGGAAATATCGATCCGGCTATCATGGAATTTATCGCTCAGAAAGAGGGGCTGGACATTGAGGGCGTGATGAACGTCCTGAATAAGAAATCCGGTGTGTTCGGACTCTCTGGCGGACTCTCAAGTGATTTCCGTGACCTGACCGATGCAATGAATGCCGGTGACAAGAAAGCGAAGATCGCGATGGATGTATTCTCCTACAGCGTGGCTAAATATATCGGCGCTTACGCGGCTGCCATGAACGGTGTGGACTGCATCGCATTTACGGCAGGTATTGGAGAGAATGATGATTATGTAAGAGAGCAGGTGTGCAGCTATCTCGGATATCTGGGAGTTGATTTTGATAAAGAAGTCAATGACGGACTGAGAGGAACGGAGAAAGAGCTCACAAAACCGGGCTCAAAAGTAAGAGTATTTGTAATTCCGACCAACGAGGAGCTGGCGATCGCAAGAGAGACTCTTGCACTTGTAAAATAGGAATAGTGGTTATGAAAAGAAGCAGTTATCTTTGAAAAGAGACAGCTGCTTCTTTTTTGTGGAAAATACTTGCAATAACAGGATGTGAGGGGTATTATATATAAGGAATTTTGTGAAAAATGTCGAAATGCGTTATTGATCCTATATACGGATGAGAGTAAAGTGATATGGATGAGTACAGGGGAAGGCCTTATTATGGTCTGAGCAGAGAAGTTGAGGAGCTTCTTGCGATCGAGGAAGAGGACCGGAGGTCAGAACAGCAGTACCTTGCGCGGAAGCAGAGGCGGGAAAAGGAGAGGAGACGGATAGCACGGCTCCGAAAACGGAGAAGAGCATTACTTGTCAGGATAGCAGGGGTAATGTTCCTTTTTGTTGTATTTATTGTTCTGGTCAACCGGCTGTTTTTCTCTAATCCGGTGTTGAAAGAAGTTACGGTGGAAGCAGGTGCGGATGATCTGGCAGCAGAGGATTTCCTGAGGAAAGATAATGTTGAGATTGAATTTGTCACTGACATGTCAGAGATAGATCTTGGTCATGTGGGTAAACATGAGATTACACTTAAGGCAAAAGGAAAAGAGCGGACTTCGACTCTTATCGTGCAGGATACGGTCAGCCCTAAGGCTGTTGCTGTCTCGGGACCGGTCACTGTTGCGGTAGACGGCAAAGCCGATGCTGCATTGGTTGTAGAGAGTGTGGATGACGCTACAGACGTGAAATATACTTTTAAGGAAAAACCGGATCTTTCTTCAGAAGGAACCGTGCCGGTCACAGCTGTAGTTACGGATGAGGGGGGCAATACTACCGAGGTAGAAGGAGAACTCAACGTGATCGTGGATACGGAAGCGCCTGTGATCAATGGTGTTGCTCCGCTTACAAGTTTTTTGGGGGATCCGATTTCGTATAAATCTGAAATTACAGTGACGGATAACTGTGATAAGGATATTGAGGTTGAAGTGGATAACAGTGATGTTGATACGCAAACGGCAGGAACTTACAATGTAGTCTATACTGCTTCGGACCTGTCGGGAAATACTGCCCAGGAAGAGACCACGCTTACGATTAAAGAGAAGCCTGAAAATTATGTTGAGCCCGAGGAGGTATACGCTCTTGCGGATGAAGTCCTGGCCGGGATCACAACAGATGATATGACTCTAAAGGAAAAGGCGCGGGCGATTTACGACTGGACACGGAATAATGTCGGGTATATCAATACCTCCGAGAAAGACAGCTGGACGAATGGGGCATATCAGGGATTTACGGAGGGGGAGGGGGACTGCTTTGTGTTCTTTGCGACTGCAAAGGCTCTGCTCACACGGGCGGAAATCCCAAATATTGATATAGTAAAAAGCGATACAAGCCACTCCAGTCACTATTGGAGTCTTGTGGATGTGGGGGACGGATGGTATCATTTTGATACGACACCCCGATATGGAGGAGGCGAGTTCTTCCTTATGACAGATGATGAGATACTGGCATATTCGGAAGCACATGACAACAGCCACATTTTTGACCGGAGTCTGTATCCGGCCACTCCGACCACGGACTCGACGATCAAATAGAGGAGGCGCAAAGGCCATGATTTTGGGTGTGATCGGCGGACTGGGACCGATGGCGACAGCCCGCTTTATGGAAATGGTCATACAGATGACGGATGCATCCTGTGATCAGGAACATCTGGAAATGATCATCCACAACTGTCCACAGATACCGGACAGGACAGCATATATACTCGGGGAGTCGGACAGGGATCCGGTTCCGCCTATGATCAGGGCGGGGCGTGCTCTGGCCAGACAGGGAGTATCCTGTATTGCTATCCCGTGCATAAC
>DYCJ01000281.1 GCA_019418195.1 Clostridiales bacterium
CTCAGAATACATCGTCAAACGATGCAATACAGAAATCAATTACAGTGCCGGTATACAGACAAAAATGCGGCCGGCGCTGACAGGAGGTTATGGAAATGTCAGATAATATGTTTTGTTTTCAGTGTGAGCAGACTGCAGGATGTACCGGATGCACCGGCAAAGCCGGAGTCTGCGGAAAGAGCGCAGATGTGGCCGGACTGCAGGATAAACTTACAGGCGCCCTGATCGGCCTTGCACGGGCAGCCAGCGGAAATACGCCCTCTCCGTCCACTCACCGGGCAATGATCGAGGGACTGTTTACAACAATCACCAATGTAAACTTTAACGAGGAGACGATCTGTCAGCAGATTGAAAATGTAACAAGAGAGAAAAACGCCCTCCTCCCCGGATGCGGAGACTGCGCCCAGCCATGCGGCAGGACAGAGGATTACGATATGGGGCTGCTCTGGAATGCAGACGAGGATACCCGCTCTCTGAAATCCCTGATTCTGTTCGGTCTCAGAGGAATGGCGGCATATGCGTACCACGCAATGGTACTGGGTTATTCTGATGAAGAAATCAACACTTTCTTCTATGAAGGGATGTTTGCTATCGGCGAAGATCTGAACATGGAACAGCTTCTTCCCATTGTAATGAAAGTGGGCGAGATCAATCTGAAATGTATGGCGCTTCTGGATCAGGCAAACACTGAGTGCTACGGGGATCCGGTTCCTGTCACCGTGCCACTTACAGTGGAGAAAGGACCGTTTATCGTGATCAGCGGGCACGATCTGAAAGACCTGCAGCTTCTTCTGGAACAGACAGAAGGGAAAGGGATCAATATCTATACCAACGGCGAGATGCTTCCGGCACACGCATATCCGAAACTGAAAGCTTACCCGCATCTGAAAGGGAATTTCGGCACCGCATGGCATAATCAGCAGAAAGAATTTGCTGACATTCCTGCTCCGGTCCTGTTTACGACCAATTGTCTGATGCCGCCGAAAGCAAGTTATGCGGACCGTGTGTTTACAACAGAAGTTGTCTCTTATCCGGGAGTTATCCACATTGGAGAAGATAAAGACTTCACACCTGTCATCGAAAAAGCTCTGGACCTAGGCGGCTACCCGGAAGACCAGGACTTCACCGGAATCAACGGCGGAAAAACTGTCACCACAGGATTTGCGCGCAATACCGTATTATCCGCCGCAGGTACGATCGTAGATGCAGTAAAAGGCGGCGCC
Organism: Clostridiales bacterium; assembly: GCA_019418195.1. Taxonomy (GTDB): domain Bacteria; phylum Bacillota; class Clostridia; order Lachnospirales; family Lachnospiraceae; genus Mediterraneibacter. Next base: position 1,224 of record DYCJ01000281.1, read on the forward strand.
TTAAGGCACATTTTCCTTGTAGGCGGATGCGACGGAGCGAGAAAAGGCCGCAGCTATTATACAGATTTTGTAAAGCAGACACCGTCTGATACAGCAGTGCTCACTCTCGCCTGCGGAAAATACAGGTTCAACGACCTTAATCTGGGTACCATCGGCGGACTTCCACGGATCATGGACATGGGGCAGTGCAACGATGCATACAGTGCAATCCGTGCTGCCCTTGCTCTGGCGGATGCGTTTGACTGCTGCGTCAACGACCTGCCGCTGACACTGGTGCTGTCCTGGTATGAGCAGAAAGCTGTCTGTATCCTGTTGACACTCCTGCACCTGGGTATTCGGAATATTTATCTCGGACCCACGCTTCCGGCGTTCCTGTCACCTGGCGTGCTTGATTTTCTTGTGAAGAATTACGGAATCCGCCCGACCACAACACCGGAGCAGGATCTCAAGGAGATACTCGGATAATATCATTTTAAAAAGGGGCTTTGCGGCCCCTTTTACTCTTCTTTCCACAACCTCTGCATGATTCCCGGGAAGTCGATCTCAAGCTGTCCGTCATAAATCCTCACAGGCACTTTATCACGGAACGTATACATCGAGATTTCCGGAGCATCCTCACCCTCGAACCAATAGCATACGATCTTTTCCCTCTTTCGGTCCACGATCCAGTATTCCCGCACGCCGGCATTCATATACTTCTGCACCTTAATCCCGTAGTCCCTCTTCCGGCTGGGATCCGAGACGATCTCAATGCAGAAGTCCGGCGCCCCGTAGATTCCTTTCCGCGTGATCCTTTCCTCATTGCAGATCAGAGCGATATCCGGCTGCACGATGGTTCTGTCGTCGCAGTCAATCTGTACATCCAGAGGCGACGGGAGCACACGGCAGAGTCCCTTGTTTTTTCGGATATAAAACCCAAAATCCAGCAAAATTTCTGTCACCATCTCCTGATGTGTAAATGTAGGAGCTTCAAGAAAAATAAGCACGCCGTCGATCAGCTCCGCCCGGACATCTTCGGGCAGCTTCCTGTAATCGTCTGCCGTATATTCTCCCTGTCTTTTCGTAACATACGGAGCAGCCGCTTCTCTGACAGCATCCGGCAGATTCCGATATGCCTCATCGCCGGCTTTTGCCCATAAACTGTCTGTCCGGTCATAAGCTGTATCATAGATGCTTCTGCCGGGATCAGGTTCCAGGTTCCCGCTGCCTGCAGCGCCATACAAGACATACTCAAGAGCACGAAGCGTATCATATCGCGGAGAACGCGTCTCCCCGCTTAAGATCTTATTGATCGTTCCCACCGGCACTCCCGACAGCTGAGAGAGCTGTTCTGTTGTCAGTCCCAGTTCTTTCTTCCGCTGATTCAGGTTCTCATAAAGCATAAAGCGGTTCCCCCCTTTCTATTCTGCATTTAGGATATACCCGTTTTTGATAATTGTCAACCTTTTCATCCGTTTACGGTAAATTTCAATTGTTTCTTTCAATTTTCATTAAAGCATCATATTGCTGACACAGTTCTTCTGTATTATCAATACAGTATTAAGG
>DYCJ01000282.1 GCA_019418195.1 Clostridiales bacterium
GATAATAAACAAGCGCGGAATCCACGGCATTGGTAACGGCGTTTGTTGTGATCGTAGCGCCGCTGATAGCGTCGATCATATCGTCGCCATCTTCACCGGTCTTAGTATAGGTAAATTTCTCTACGTTTTTATCTTTAAACTGATCTTTGAATTCTGCCTCATCCGCTTTCATACCGAGACCAGCTGTTTCACTGATATCCAGCATTTCCACACCTTTTACAGTGCCGTCTGTGGCGATACCTACAGATAACTCCAGAGTGCCGTCGTACGCTTCACCGGACTGGACACTGATAACATATCCGACAGTTTCACCGCTGTCGTCTGTCCCTTCAACTACCCCGGTGATCTCATCGGAAGTGTATCCGTTTTCCGAGAGCAGTGAAGAAGCGCTGTCCGCATCAAAATCAACAGCTTCGAATGAAGAAGCATCGGAGAGAACTGCCCTGTATGCCTCCTGTTTTGTATTTTCCTGTGCCTGAGCGATGGGTTCCTTTGTAATATCGTATACGACACCCAGAAGAAGTCCGGATACGACTGTGATCGCTGTCAGGATCAGAGTGTTTTTGACTATCTTATTCATTACTTCTCTCCTCCTTTACCGAATGGTTTTGGAAGAGTAACCTTTTCAATCAGTGGAACTAAAAGGTTACTGATAATGATCGCATAAGATACACCTTCTGCCGAACCGCCGAAGAGACGGAACAGTCCGGTCAGAAGTCCCATGCATATTCCGTAAATGATCTTACCGCTGCTTGTGATCGGCGATGTCACATAGTCTGTCGCCATGAACCATGCACCGAGCATCAGGCCGCCTCCGCACAGATGTGCAGTGATATACTGAGGATCAAATCCGTGTCCGCCGAACAGTACGATAAATACGACAAAAGATACAATATACGATCCCGGGATGCGCAGATCGATCACTCCCATCAGGATCAGGAACATCGCTCCGATCATAATGGCGATGACGGATGTCTCACCGATCGTACCACGAGTGAATCCAAGGAGCATGTCCATTGTGTTGACTGCTTCACCCGCCTTTAGATTGGCAAGCGGTGTTGCACCGGTCACTCCGTCATAGACGAAATACGTCATCTGCCCGGTGAAACAGATCAGAAGGAAACAGCGTGCTGCAAGCGCCGGGTTCATGAAGTTCTGTCCCAGTCCGCCGAAAAGCTGTTTAACTACTATGATCGCAAAAACCGCTCCGACGACACCCATCCACCAGGGAAGTGTGGGCGGAAGGTTCAGAGCAAGCAGAAGTCCGGTCACGGCTGCACTGCAGTCGCTGACCGTGATCGGCTTGTGCATTAACTTTTCCCAGATATACTCAGATAAAACAGCCGCAGCAGTCGTGACTACAACAAGGATCCATGCGTTCTCATGGCGGAAATTCCAGATTCCAAACAGAGTTGCAGGAAGGAGTCCGATGATGACCATGAGCATGATATTGCTGCTCTTGACTTTGTCACGGATATGCGGCGATGATGATACATGTAATTTCTCGTTCAATTCCCTCTCACCTCTCTTACTTTTTCCTCTTGTTTGCGAGCGCAGTCTTGCGCATGGAGCCGATTGCCTGTTTCAATGGTCTCTTTGCAGGACACACATAGCTGCACGAACCGCATTCTACACACTCAAGCCCGTTCATTGCAACAAAGGCTTCTTCGTCATGCCGCTGTGCATAGTCTGCCAGTCTGGAGGGGATGATCCTGCTGGGACAGACATCGACACATCTGCCGCAGTTGATGCATGCCGTCTCCGGACTCTTTGCAACGATATCCATTTTGAATGCAAGTATGGAGGAAGAAGTTTTTGTGACCGGTGCATCTGCAGTTACCATGGCGAAACCCATCATCGGTCCGCCGGAGATCAGTTTCTCAGGTTCTGCAGAAAATCCGCCGGCTGCTTCGATCAGTTCCTGGTGGTTTGTTCCCAGAAGCACTTTAAAGTTGCCGGGGGACGTTATAGCATCTCCGCTCACAGTAACAACTCTTTCCATCAGCGGCTTTCCTTCTACTACCGCAGTATGTATCCCGATCAGTGTCTCCACATTGTCCACGATGCATCCGGCATCTGCCGGGAGCATAGACGAATTGATCGCTCGTTTTGTTACGGCATAGATCAGCTGACGCTCTGCACCCTGAGGATACTTTGTCATGAGGAGTTTCACATCCATGCGAGGCTCATCCGCTATGGCAGCCTTAAGCTTCTCTGCACAGTCCTTCTTATTGTCTTCTACTGCGAAATATCCTTTTGCATTCGGAAACAGGGAAAGAACGACTTTCATTCCGCTTACAAGTTCTTCCGTATTCTCGAGCATTCTTCTGTAATCTGCCGTGATATACGGTTCACACTCGGCACAGTTTGCAATGATATACTCGATCTTGTCCGGTTCCTTTGGCGAAAGTTTAACTTTTGTAGGGAACCCGGCGCCTCCCATACCGACAATTCCGGCATTGCCTATCCTGTCGAGTATTTCCTCTCTTGTCATTTCATTCAGTGGTTTTACAGGCTCATACTCAGTTTCCTGGTACTCGCCGTCATTTTCGATCACAATGCATTCCGTTTTGCTTCCTGTCGGATTAAAACGCTGTTCGAGTCCCTTTACAGTGCCTGAAACAGACGAATAGACAGGTGCAGACACAAAGCCGCCTGCTTCCGCGATCATCTGCCCTTTCAGGACGTGGTCTCCCTTTTTCACAACCGGATTTGCAGGTGCACCGATATGCTGTGAAAGAGGATATACCATATCACCTTTTGG
>DYCJ01000283.1 GCA_019418195.1 Clostridiales bacterium
CTATATTGTATTTACATCAGGTTCTACCGGGGTGCCGAAAGGAGTCGTGGGATGCCACAGGGCAGTCATAGATTATGTGGAGAACCTGATGGAAGTGCTGCAGGTGACGAATGAGTCGGTGTTTGCAAACCAGACTCCGCTGTATTTTGATGCCTGCCTGAAGGAGCTGTTTGCCAGTCTGAAATGCGGGGCTACAACTTATCTCGTTCCGAAACAGCTTTTTATGTTTCCGGTGAAACTGGTGGAATTCTTAAATGAATATAAGATCAATTCAGTCTGCTGGGTCGTGTCTGCGCTGACGATGATCTCATCTATGAAGACTTTTGATAAAGTTGTACCGAAATATCTCCATACGGTCGCCTTCGGAAGTGAAGTCTTTCCGATCAAACAGTTCAATCTGTGGAGAAAGACGCTGCCTGATGCACGGTTCATCAATCTGTACGGACCTACAGAGGCGACAGGAATGAGCTGTTATTATGTGGTGGACCGCGAATTCGAAGAGACAGACGCTATTCCTATCGGACGGCCGTTTAAGAACACGGAGATCCTTCTGCTCGATGAGAATGACAGAATACCTCCTCAGGGGGAACCGGGAGAAATGTGCATCAGGGGAACAGCCCTGACACTCGGATATTACAACAATGAGGAGAAGACGGATGAAGTATTGGTCCAGAATCCGTTAAATCACAGTTATCATGAACTGATCTATCGTACCGGAGATATCGGGAAAGTAAATGAACGCGGGGAACTTGTGTTTATCTCCCGAAAGGATTATCAGATCAAGCACATGGGTCACAGGATAGAACTCGGCGAGATCGAGGTCCATGTGAACAGGATTGAGGGCATACACAGCGCATGCTGTATTTATGATAAAGAGACAGAGAAAATCATACTTTTCTATACAGGAGAGACAGAGGTGAAGGAGCTTGTTGTGGCGCTTCGGAAGAAACTGCCAAGATATATGATCCCGAACCATGTCTACGCGCTGGAGGAGATGCCGCTGACAGCAAACGGCAAGATTGACCGTGTGAAGCTGAAAGAGTTAAATGATGAAAAGAAAAGGAGACAATGATAATGGAAGCATTAATGGAGATTTTAGAAAACCTTCATCCGGAGATTGATTTCAATACGTGCGAGACGCTGATCGATGACGGGCTGATCGATTCTTTTGATATCGTTACGATCATTTCCGAGATTAATGAAGAGTATGACGTGGTCATTCCGGCAGAGGAGATCGTGCCTGAGAATTTTAACTCTGCAAAAGCACTTTACAGCCTGATCCAGAGACTGGAAGACGAGTAGGATAAAGAGTCATGCTGTTTACGGATTATAGCTTTATCGGCTTTCTTATCGTGGTGTTTGTTCTTTATTATATTCTGCCGAAGAAATGCCAGTGGCCGTTCCTTCTTGTGGCGAGTTATGTATTTTACTTTATCGCCAGTCCGTCATACCTGATCTTTATTGCGGCGACGACCATATCCACTTATCTGGTCGGCCTGAAACTGGATCAGCTTGAGACGACGCAGAAGGCATGGCTGAAAGAACATAAAGGACAGATATCAAGAGAAGAGAAAAAGGAATACAAATCAGGAATCAAGGCGAAGAAGTGGAAATGGCTGCTTCTGTGTCTTTTCTTTAACCTGGGAATCCTGGCGGTGCTGAAATACACGAATTTTGCAATCGCAAATATCAACGGGATCCTGGAATTGTTCCACAGTGACCGGCAACTTTCGTTTTTGAATCTTGTGCTGCCTATGGGTATCTCATTCTATACCTTTCAGACAATGGGGTATATCATCGATGTGTATCGTGGGACAAGCGCGGCGGAGAAGAATCCTTTTAAACTGGCGCTTTTTGTATCTTTCTTTCCGCAGTTAGTACAGGGACCGATCAGCCGCTTCAACGATCTGGCAAAATCCCTGTTTGAAGTACACTATTTTGACCCGAAAGTTGTTTCTTACGGTCTTTACAGAATCTTATGGGGATATTTCAAGAAAGTGGTGGTTGCGGACAGGATCCTGACTGCGGTCAATGCAATCATCCAGAATCCGGATACATACCAGGGAGGTTTTGTGTTCGTCGGTATGATGTTCTATGCCCTTGAGCTTTATGCTGATTTTACGGGTGGCATCGATATAACCATCGGTATTGCGCAGACAATGGGCATTACAGTGACAGAAAACTTCCGCAGGCCGTATTTTTCCAAAAATATCAAAGAATACTGGAAGAGATGGCACATCACTATGGGTACGTGGTTTACGGATTATATTTTCTATCCGATTTCTGTGTGTAAACCGATGCTGAAGTTTTCGAAATTCTCAAGAAATACGTTCGGCGAGAAAATCGGTAAACGCGTACCTGTATATCTGTCCTCGTTCGTTGTATGGTTTACGACAGGTATATGGCATGGAGCAAGCTGGAACTTTATTGTATGGGGACTGATGAACTATGTGGTCATCATGATTTCCGAGGAACTGGAGCCGCTGTATCGGAAATTCCACAGCCGCTTCCATGTGAAAGATAAGGCGTGGTATGGTATTTTTGAAATCGTGCGCACGATCCTGCTGATGAGTGCCATCCGTATGTTCGACTGCTACAGGGATGTACCGCTGACATTCAAGATGTTCGGCAATATGTTTACCGCATTCGACCTGAGTGCGCTTAATGCAGAGGCTTTCCTAGGGCTCGGGTTAAGTGCGGCCGACTATATCCTTCTGTTTATCTGTCTGCTGGTCATTATTGCGG
>DYCJ01000284.1:0-2515 GCA_019418195.1 Clostridiales bacterium
TCCTCGCTTTATCTAATCCTGATTAGTCTAATTTAGATTTAATATTATTTCACCCATCTCTAATAAAAGCATCAAGAAAATCCGAAAATTTCTTTCGGATTTTCCTGATACTTACTGATAGTTCACGATCGTCAGCTGCAACGTCCGCCTTCCCATGTATTCGTTGATTGTCGGATAATATGTAAACGACATGACATTCTTCTGCTCCATCGCCCGAAGGCATTCTTCCACATCTCCAAAGTGCACAGCCTCCATCTGATATCCCTGCTGATCCTGCAGCCTGCATTTGAGCACATTTCTATTCTTCCCGAAAATACGCGGACTGATAACTCTCAGGTCCTTCTCCGCGAACAACGGCTTGGGGTTCCCTTTTCCAAAGGGTTCCAGAAGTTCCAGTTCATTTACAAGCTGTTCCGTGATGTAAGGGAACGGCAGACGCATATCGATGGACACCTTTTCCTGCAGATCATCATCACTCAACTCGCACAGTTCATTGATCGTCTCCCGAAAACGCTCTACATTCTCCTCCTCGAGTGACAGGCCGGCCGCCAGCTTATGTCCGCCGAATTTTGTAAACAGCGCCCTGCACTTACACATCTGCGCAAACATGTCGTACGTCTCGATGGATCGTCCGGAGCCTTTCACTCCCTCTTCGGCTCTGGTGAGCACAAATACAGGCTTGTAATATTTCTCCCGGATCCGTCCTGCAATGATACCGGCAATGCTCTCGTGGCAGTCAGGCAGATACACAACCAGTACCCGGTCATCTTTCAGAGAAGTGCTCTCGATCATCCGGACAGCTTCCTCTACACCCCGCTCGGTCATCTCTTTCCGGCTATCATTCAACGCTTTTAAGTCCTCCGCCAGCATAACCGCCTCCCGTCTTGTACGCGCATTGAGCAATTCCAGCGCCCGCTTTGCAGTATCCAGCCGCCCGCTGGCATTGATGCAGGGTCCGAGGACGAATCCGATATGATAGGCATTCAGCCGCTCCACATTGATACCTGTACATTCGATCAGCGCTTTGAGTCCCGGGTTCTGTGTCCGTTTGAGCATCTCCAGCCCCTGCTTCACAAAAATGCGATTTTCCCCTGTCAGATCCATCACATCGCCAACCGTCGCGATCGCGACATTTTCCATGAGGTAGTCTGCATCTTCCGGATCTCTCTGCATCACGTTATAAAGTGCTTCGACCAGTTTATATGCCACCGCCGCGCCGCACAAACCCTTAAACGGATACTCGCAGTCTGCCCGGTGAGGATCGACCACAGCGTCTGCTCTTGGCAGTATATATTCCTTCTCTCCGTTCATTTCCACATACGACACTTCGTGGTGATCCGTCACCACGATTGTCAGTCCGTTTTCTTTTCCATAAGCAATTTCCTCTGCCGCAGCGATCCCGTTGTCACAGGTGATGATCGTATCGATCCCGTCATCGATTGCCCGGTCGATCAGGTCGATATTTAGTCCATACCCGTCCTTGATCCGGTCCGGGATATCTGTGTCCACATCCGCCCCAAGTTCAGACAGCCCCTGCTGGAGAATATATGTGGCATTTACTCCGTCTATATCGTAGTCCCCGATCACACGGATGCGCTTCTCCTCCCGGATCTTTTCAGACAGGATCTCTACTGCCCGGTCCATATCCTTCATCAGCATTCCGTCATAGAGATCCACAATTGTTCCATTCAGATAGAAATCAACAGCTTCATCCCCGATAATATCCCTGTTGCGGATCAGCCTTGCAAGGATCGGGGAGATGTGATATTTCTCCGCAATCTCATTAAAATCCGCTTTCTTCATAGTGATGAACCATTTTTCCATATCTGATGTGCCTCCCGGAGTTACTGTCTGAATGTGTTTACTGATACACTTTCCTTAATAGAATATCAAAGCCAAACTATTGCCTTTCGTTGTATTACTTTTCCTGCCCGAGCAGTCCTCTTATCTGTTCTGCTGAGAGATCGCAACAAGCTGATATCTCCTCTATAGTTTTTCCCTCACGGAAGAGCCTGAAAATTGTCTCCGCAAGCTTCAACCCGGAGGCCTGCCCCTCCTCCCAGGCCTCTTCCCGTTCCTGTCTGATATGTTTCTCCTGATCGTATTCAAAAATGCTCATCGCTTTCGCCTCCGTCCTGTGCTTTGTCAGGAAATCCTTTAGGACGTCTTCCGCAATACACTCATCGATTGCCCTCTCCACTGCCTCTTCCAACATCTGCTCTTTTGAATACAGGCGGATCTTATCCGTATATACTGCGTAATCCTTAAGCGTCCTGCATGCCTCCTTAAGCCTGCTGTTATTTGATCCGGAAATATTGAGCATCACTGCTTCCAGCTGCAGTTTCGGCTCCTCCACCTTCAACCTGTACATATCCGACAGCCTCAGGGGCATCTCCTCCGGCATATCTTTTTCCCCATTGTAGAAGACAACAAACTCCGGCGGCGGAATCTGCACGATCTTTGTTCCGTACAGGTTCTCGTCCATTCCAAAAACCTCTCTGCTATATCAATTGGG
>DYCJ01000284.1:2525-2745 GCA_019418195.1 Clostridiales bacterium
CGAAATGCCTTCTCGAAATAAAAACATGCCGGAATGTATTAATGCTTTGGGTATATCATAGCATAGGATTAGTTGGGATTCCAGATGATTTTTTCACCTGATTTGTTTTTCAAAATCTTATTGACTTCTTTTCATTGTAGTGTTATATAGTATTTAGAAACTTTTCTAAATAGTTTGGAAAGGAAGTGGTCAATTGAGTTTTGCCGAGACATTTAAAGCC
>DYCJ01000285.1 GCA_019418195.1 Clostridiales bacterium
GGTTTGATTACACAGCACTGACGATCGTGATCATCGGTGCAGTCAACTGGCTGCTTGTAGGGATCTTTCGCTTTGACCTTGTAGCATTTCTGTTTGGCAACCTGAGCTGGCTTTCAAGGATCATCTATACTCTGGTAGGGCTTTGCGGATTATATCTTCTCAGCTTTTTCGGCAGGATCAGGGGCATGTCAGAATAGATATAAAATATCAGACAACATAATAAGCCCCCGGTATCCGGTTATTTTCCCCGGATGCCGGAGGCTTATTGGCTTATATACTTCTGCACATCTGTCTGAAATCCCCGATTTACTGTCCTTCTGTCTGCCGGTCCTCTCCGGATGACTGCTGCGTTCCTGTAATTCCAGCCTGCATAAGTGTGTTCATCTGTTCATACAGTCTGGTCGTCCCGTCCGCTCCCATGATCACCGAGATATACGGATGTTCACTGAGATCTTCGTCATACAGGATCACACAGTTTCCAGCCTGTTGTGTCGTACCCGTCTTTCCGCCAAGTACCCGTATCCCGTCCGGTTCCGTCGCCGCACCTGCTCCATACGCCTGTGTAGGTGTCCAGGTCTCTTTGCGGACAGTCCCATCCGCACCGGTAAGAGTGCCGTCATAGGATTCCATGGATATGATCTCCACGAAACGCTCATCTTTGATACATTCATTAAAGATCAGATACAGGTCATATGCTGTTGTATAGTGATTCTCATCATGCAGACCATGCGGATTTACAAAATGTGTACCTGTTGCCCCGAGAGCAGCTGCCTCCTCGTTCATCATATCTGCAAAAGCCTCTTCGCTGCCTGCAATATGCTCGGCAATGGCCGTGCCGCAGTCATTGCCGGAATGAAGGAGCAGTCCGCAGAGCAGGTCATACATAGTGACCTTGTCTCCGGTCCGAAGTCCGCTGGTCACTTCATCCCAGTTGAAATCTGTTGCATTCGCACTCACAGTAACCTCATCGTCCAGATTACCGTATTTCAAGGCAACGAGTGCGGTCATGATCTTTGTCGTACTTGCAGGATACAGACGGTCGTAAAGCTTATATCCGCACAGTACGCTGCCCGCTTCGAGATCAAATAAACCGGCTGCATGCAGATCGGTATCCGGCTCAAACCCGGCAAGATCGACTTGATCTGCCGCAACACAAAGATCTGCGGCAAACATGGTCCCCTGATATACGCTGGTATTATAATTTTCTTCTTCGTATGATGCGGTATAATTCCTTGTATTCTCAAAAATAATGAGTACACCGGCCAAGGCCGCACCAACCAGAACAACAAGACTGATCAGAAGGATCGCTGCGCGTCTCTGGCGCCTTCTCCGTCTCCTTCTTCTTGCTGCGCTTCTTCTTGCTGCACTTCTTCTTATCCCCTGATCCATTTTTCAATATCCCCTGAATATTTTGTTACTTGTACATTTCACGCCAGTCCAGATCACCTCTGTCCAGTGCCAGGATCAGCGCCTCCGCTGTCGCGATATTCGTTGCAATTGGTATATTGTACATATCGCAAAGTTTAACAATGTCATTGACATCCGGTTCGTGCGGACGGGGTGCCAGCGGATCTCTGAAAAAGATGAGCAGATCTATATTATTGTGCTCAATCTGGGATCCGAGCTGCTGTTTTCCACCCAGATGTCCTGCCAGGAACTTGTGAATACTTAAATTAGTTACGCTCTCGACTAGAATCCCTGTTGTCTCCGTAGCGTATAACTCATGTTTGCTGAGGATCCCGCGGTAGGCAATACAGAAATTCTGCATCAGCTTTTTTTTCGCATCATGTGCGATCAGACCGATATTCATAACTGTCCCTCTCTCCTTACTGATATTTGTTAGGCTGCAAACCGACATTCAATACGAAACCGATCCCCATAAAAAAACACACAACGGAAGTCAGTCCATAACTTACAAAGGGCAGCGACAATCCTGTATTCGGAAGGATCAAAGTAGCCACACCGATATTGATAAAACTCTGGATCCCTATCAGTGCGGCAACGCCGCCGCAGATGATGCGTCCCCCTGTATCTTTCGCTTTCAAGCCAACCATAATACATTCTATCACAACTAATAATAGCAAAAATATAACGACACAACAACCCACAAATCCTAATTCTTCACCGATAATCGCAAAAATAAAATCTGTCTGGGGCTCAGATACAAAATTACCGTTCTTTACAGATGTGGTGTCATCGTTGTCATATCCTTTTCCTGACAGCTGTCCGGATCCGATCGCCATGACAGAGTTCAGCTGCTGATAGGATTCATCATCCGCGTATTTTTCCGGCTCCAGCCATGCAAGGATACGGCTCTGCTGATAATCCCTAAGAAAAGGCTGGTCCGGCTGTACCGCTATGGCAAGAAAGATCACGACCGTCGGTACCGTGATCGCCAGCACAGTCCCCACAAACTTATAGCTCAGTCCGGCAAGAAAGAGCAAAGCGCAGAACAGCGCCGCAACACAGATTGTCGTAGAAAGATTCGGCTGCACGTAGATCAGTGCCAGAGACGGAAGGATCAATGCAATTCCCTGCAGGATCACTTTTGGATTGTTGACAGCCTTTTCTCTGTCTGACAGGAATCTTGCAAAAAACAGGATCATAAGGATTTTCGTCAGATCGGAGGGCTGGAGCTGGGTGATCCCAAGGTTCAGCCAGCGTCTTGCACCGTTTGTCGTTACGCCCAGTCCCGGAATCCAGATAGCAGCCAGAAGCGCCAGGTTCAGGAAGTACAT
>DYCJ01000286.1 GCA_019418195.1 Clostridiales bacterium
GCATACATTGTATCAGCAGAATAAGGGGGTATTTTTATGGATTCATTTCAGGTATACAGAGATATGAAAGCACGTACAAACGGAGAGATATACATCGGAGTCGTAGGGCCGGTGCGGACAGGCAAATCCACCTTTATCAAAAGATTTATGGATCTTCTTGTGCTTCCGAACATGACGGATGAACACGCAAGAGAGCGGACAAAGGATGAACTTCCCCAGTCTGCATCCGGAACTACGATCATGACGACGGAGCCGAAGTTTGTACCGAAAGAAGCAGCATCAGTCCGACTATCCGGTGATGTGGAAGTGAAGATCCGTCTCATAGACTGCGTCGGCTTCATGGTAGAAGGAGCATCCGGACATATCGAAAATGATGCAGAGCGGCAGGTGAAGACGCCGTGGTTTGAATATGAGATGCCGTTTACGAAAGCAGCCGCCATCGGGACGCAGAAGGTGATCCATGACCATGCCACCATCGGTTTTGTCGTGACGACGGATGGAAGCGTGACAGACCTGTCGAGAGAGAACTACATAGAAGCCGAAGAGAAGACAGTCAGGGAGTTAAAAACGATCGGGAAACCGTTCCTGATACTTCTGAACTGTAAAAAACCTTATTCCGGGGAAACAAAAGCATTGAAAGAGGAACTGGAACAAAAATACGGCGCATCGGTGGTGCCGGTAAACTGTGAGCAGATGAAAGCTGAGGACATCCATGAGATCATGCGGCAGGTCCTTTACGAATTCCCGATCACAGAGGCAGAGTTTTATATCCCTAAATGGGTGGAGATGCTTTCCAGAGAACACAGGATCAAGAAGGATCTGCTGGAACAGGTGCGCTCGGTCATGAATGATCTGGAAGATGTGAGAAGTATCGTTTCAAAAGAGATGGATACCGACAGCTCCTATATCAAGGATATGACGGTGGAGCAGATCGAGATGGATACCGGAAAAGTCAGGATACAGATCCAGTATGAACAGTCCTACTATTATGAGGTGCTGAGCGAGCTTACCGGCACGCAGATCAAGGGAGAGTATGAACTGATCTCTACGGTAAAAGAACTTGCATCCATGAGAGAAGAGCTGAGCAGCCTGAAAGATGCTTTTACAAATGTGAAGATGAAAGGTTACGGCGTAGTCACACCGTCAAAAGAGGATATCAGGCTGGAGGAGCCGGTCATCATCAAGCAGGGCAGCAAGTTCGGAGTAAAGATCCGTTCGGAAGCGCCGTCTATCCATATGATACGTGCAAATATCGAGACCGAGATAGCACCGATCGTAGGGAGTGAGAAGCAGGCGCAAGATCTGGCGGAATATATCAAAAAAGAAAGTGAGACACCTGAAGGCGTGTGGGGGACCAATATTTTTGGCAAGACGGTGGAAGAACTCGTCATGGACGGCATGAAGAATAAGATCGCCATGATCGGTGACGAAAGCCAGATGAAACTGCAGGATTCCATGCAGAAGATCGTAAATGATACAAATGGAGGACTGGTGTGTATCATAATCTGAGGAAATTCGTATTTATTGAACAGACACCGCTGTAATAGAAAGACATATTGATCGAACAGCGGACACAGAAAAAGAAGATACTGCAACACTATGCCGACCCGCTTTACCTCATCCCCTCGAATCCATGTAACGCAATATCAAAATGCTCGTCCATTGGAACTCGCATTTTAATATCGCTGACATGGAGAACGAGGTGTATTCGGAACGCTCCATGTCGATGCATAGCTTATGCCGTATCTTCTTTTTCTGCTGTCACATCCGGTCAGTATACATTTTCAGCTGCAGCGCCACCCTTCAACAAACACTCATACAAATCGGAAGAGACCGGAGCTTCATCGACTATCTACCCTTTCCTGTCAGTTTGGATGGGACCGTAGTCGAGAGAGTTCCGGTCTTGTTTCTTCCGTTTGAAATTCGTTTTTCGGGATGGGAAAGAAAGCAGCCGGGAGACAGGTATTGTGTACGCACCGTAGAGTAACGCCGGCACTTGGAGCGCGTCTTTTGCGCTCCTATGTACCGTTGCGTTACGGCCCGAGCGAAAGCGGGTGCGATAACAATACCTGTCTCCCGGCGGATACTTTGTTAGTACGGAAAATACGAATTTCGCCCGGTCTCGACATCTTATCTGTCAGAGGGTATAATGAACTTACCGTGATTAATTTTTTCAGGGCCGAATCAGAGGGAGAAATCGAATATGAAGAATATCTATGACGGACTGCTTTCATTTAAGGGAGAGTGGCGTACATATCAGCAAAGGGTGCTTCGTGAGGCTGATGCTTATATGGATGACGGGAGGATTCACATTACAGCGGCGCCGGGGGCAGGGAAAACAGTGCTGGGGATCGAACTGATCCGTCGGACTGGAAAGCCGTGTCTTATTCTGTCCCCACGGATCGTAATACGCCAGCAGTGGCTGGAACGTATCAGGGGGTCTTTTTTTACGGAGAAAGCAAAGACATGGGAGGGAAATGAAGAACAGAAGATCCTTTCTTCGGATATCAGGTATCCGGGAATGATCACTTCGATTACATACCAGACGCTTTACAGTGCTATGGCAGGGGAGAAAAATGTAGAGGAATCCGGAGAAGGAGAGGGGACGGAAGAGATTAATTTCGCAGGGTTTGAGTTTCTCAGACAAGTGAAACAAGCAGGGATAAGGACAGTGTGCCTGGATGAATGCCATCATCTGAAAAATG
>DYCJ01000287.1 GCA_019418195.1 Clostridiales bacterium
CATAAACTTTTCGAGGGCGCCATGATCCTTACCGCAGCAGGCTTTGCAAGCCGTATCATGGGGTTCTTCTTTCGTATTTTTTTAAGCCATGCGTTCGGCGAAGAAAATGTGGGACTGTATCAGCTGGTATTCCCGGTATATGCTCTCTGTCTTGCTCTGAGCACATCCGGGATCCAGACTGCCGTCTCTCACATGACAGCAGAAAAAACAGCACTCAAGAAAAACACAGAAGCCAGGAGCATACTCGGAACAGCTCTTGGACTTACGCTTCTTATTTCTTTTGCAGAAATACTATTTGTACAGAAAAATGCCTCTTTTATTGCCATATCATTTCTCGGCGACGAGCGGTGTACAGATCTGCTGATGATCATATCTTACGCCCTCCCGTGCGCCGCTATACACAGCTGCATCTGCGGCTATTATCTCGGTCTGCAGAAAACAGGACTGCCGGCAGTCAGCCAGCTGATCGAGCAGGCAGTACGCATCCTCTCTGTTCTGCTTCTCTTCGTCATTACCCAAAACAACGGCAGGACGCCATCTATCCATCTTGCTGCTGCGGGCATCGCGGCAGGAGAATTCGTCTCTGCCTTGTTTGCCGCACATTCTCTCTCACGGTATGGTGGTCTGATTCAGGCATTCTCCCCAAAAGATCTGGGCAAAAACCTCCGGGAACTCCTCGGACTGTCTGTACCTCTGACCTCAAACCGTACCGTCGTTACATTGCTTCAAAGTATAGAAGCAGCGTCCATACCTGTCTGTCTAAGACTTTACGGACTGGACACTTCCGAAGCACTCAGTCTGTACGGCGTTCTGACCGGTATGGCGCTGCCCTGTATTCAGTTCCCCTCAGCTGTCACTAATTCTGTAGGAACCGTTCTCATGCCGGCAGTCAGCGCGACAAGCACCACAGGAAACCGTGCAGCTGTCATCCGCCTGCTAAAAAAGGCTGTAGGAAGCTGTTTCATACTCGGACTGTCTTGCTGCCTCTTTTTTCTTGTCTTTGGCCGGCTCATCGGAGCACTCCTGTTTCGCAGTGATACCGCCGGAAACTTTATCATCACATTAGCCTGGATCTGTCCGTTTTTGTATACAAACACCTCCCTGTTCAGCGCGATCAATGGTTACGGTAAGACAGGATATACTTTTCTCATCAATACGTTCGGTCTACTTATCCGCCTCGGCAGCGTCTTCTTTGTCATCCCGCAGTTTGGCATACAGGGGTATCTCTGGGGCCTGCTCATAAGCCAGCTCTCTGTATCTGCCCTGGCTTTAGCAGTACTTCTCTTCCGGGCTGCTAAAGAGTAGAAAGAAACACCTTCACCACGACCGGATTTACATATAGTTCCGTGATAAGTCCCAGCGACATAGCAAGAATAACAAAAACTGTCTTTTGTCTGTTCCAATGGCTCTGCGGAGCTGTATAACAGTACCAGAGAAGTACGACAAAAGCAGGTATGTAGAACAAAAACTGTGGGAAAAGTGCAGTCACGCACAGCAGACATCCTTTCATCCCAAGATCCGCAGCTGCGGAAGAGAGCAGGATCCCTCCGGAAGTCCCCGCCCAGACGAGGAATAAGACAACAGACGCTCTTCTCACTTTAGTAAATGAAAGAGCCGTCAGCGCAAGAAACGGAACAGCACGGAGCCGAAGCAGATACCATAGATATTCCCGCACATCGATCTGTACGTCCAGGAACTGATTCAGGAAATACTCGCTGAATATTCCCGGATCTGCCACATATCTTCTCGCTATAAAATTCACATAAATGACTCCGAGCAAAAACCCCGGCATAAAAAAAGCAAGGAATTGTTTCCTCGTATGAAATATCTTCATGCTGCCTCCTGTTTTGCAATGAACAGTGCTTGTATACTTCTTTGATATTTCATTATATGCCGGGGTATTATGATTATTCGTGATACTTTACAGCGTATGCCATCAGGGAAGCTACTGTCTTTGCATCCTCGATCTCGCCGGTAAATATCTTATTCTTTAATTCATCTATTGTGTATGCTTTCAGATCGATAAATTCATCTTCATCAAGATGCTGCTTCGACGGAATCAGATCTTTTGCCACATATACCTCGATCCGTTCATTACAGAATGCGACAGTCGTCCGCAGAGTGATCAGCCACTCCAGGTTCTCACTCCTGTACCCCGTCTCCTCTTCCAGCTCCCGGGAGGCGCATGTAAGCCCCGGTTCATCCTCAGCATCCAGAGCACCTGCAGGAATCTCCAGCGTGTAGCGGTCCAGCGCGTTACGGTACTGTCTCACCATGAGTATCTTTCCGTCCTCTGTTACCGGAACAACCGCAGCAGCGCCCTTATGTTTGATAAAATCCCATACAACCGTATGATCTCCGTCTACTTCGATCGTATCCTGGTAGAAATCAATGATCTTCCCTTTAAATTTAAGTTCTCTGTTCAACCGTTTGATATGTTCGCCCATCTTGTTCCTCCTCATACATCCGTTATTTCTGACCTGTATAAAAGAAAGCCCTCGTCTTTCGACAAGGGCCGGTCTTTCATTAGCTGTTATGATCCTGATTATTTTGCGTAATCTGTTGCCCGTGACTCACGGATAACATTTACCTTGATCTGTCCCGGATATTCCAGTTCGAATTCGATCTGTTTTGCAATATCCCTGGCCAGAAGCACCATATCATCATCAGATACCTGCTCTGGAACTACCATAACACGAATCTCT
>DYCJ01000288.1 GCA_019418195.1 Clostridiales bacterium
CCTTTAGCATGGTCAAGTGATATAATGGTCAAGACTGCGTTAAGAAGTCGTTAAAAAACAAAAGAAAGGAATGTATGTAACATGGACAACAAAAATGAGTTCAAGCCGTATATCCCTGCGGACAAGATCGTCCCGGAATTTACGGTAACCTCTGTTCTCATCGGTATCATCCTTGCAGTTGTATTCGGCGCAGCGAATGCATACATCGGTCTTCTCGTTGGTATGACAATCTCCGCTTCTATTCCGGCGGCAGTTATCTCTATGGGAATCATCCGTGTGATCCTTCGCAGGGATTCCATCCTTGAGAACAACCTCGTACAGACGATCGGTTCTGCCGGTGAGTCTCTTGCAGCAGGCGCGATCTTCACACTGCCTGCACTTTTCCTCTGGGCAGAGGAAGGAAAGATTGATTACCCGAGCGTTATCACTATTTTCTTCATCGCACTGTTCGGCGGTCTTCTCGGAGTCTGCTTCATGGTGCCGCTCCGTCAGGCTCTTATTGTAGAGGAACACGGAACACTTCCGTTCCCGGAAGGAACTGCCTGTGCAGAAGTTCTTCTTGCAGGTGAGGAAGGCGGCAGCAAGGCTGGTTCTGTATTCACAGGACTCGGAGTTGCTGCACTTTACAAATTTGTTGCAGACGGTCTCAAACTCTTCCCGAGTGAGATCGGATATGCTTTTAAGGGCTATGCAGGATCCCAGATCGGTATCCAGGTACTCCCGTCACTTGCAGGTGTCGGATTTATCTGCGGACCGAAGATCTCCAGCTATATGCTGGCCGGCGGTACATTAAGCTGGTTCGTTCTGATGCCGGCGATCGCACTGTTCGGCGGAGACGCAACAATCTTCCCGGGAGAAGTATCGATCAACGAGATGCTCACAATGGAGGGCGGCGGTCCGTCCCTTCTGTGGTCTAACTACATTAAATATATCGGTGCCGGAGCCGTTGCAGCCGGCGGTATCATCAGCCTGATCAAGACATTCCCGCTGATCGTCCGCACATTCAAGCAGGCAATGGCGAGCATGAGCAAGAAGCACGCACAGAAAAACGCACTGCGTACACAGCAGGATCTGCCGATGCCGATCCTCCTTGTGATCATTCTGGCCATCGTGCTCCTGATCTGGATCATCCCGACATTCCCGGTTAACCCGGTTGGATCACTGATCATCGTAATCTTCGGATTCTTCTTTGCATCCGTATCCTCACGTATGGTCGGACTGATCGGTTCATCCAACAACCCGGTATCCGGTATGGCTATTGCTACACTGATCATTGCCACACTGCTCCTGAAAGTTACAGGTACAACAGGAACAACAGGTATGGTCGGAGCTATCGCCATCGGCGGAGTCATCTGTATCATCGCGGCAATCGCCGGAGATACGTCACAGGATCTTAAGACCGGTTTCATTGTCGGCGCTACTCCGAAGAAACAGCAGATCGGTGAAATGATCGGTGTCGTTGTATCAGCTGCAGCTATCGGCGGTGTTCTCTACCTGCTGAACGAAGCATGGCACTATGGTACAGAGGAACTTCCGGCAGCTCAGGCTACTATGATGAAGATGCTCGTTGAAGGTATCATGAATGCTGAACTTCCGTGGGCTCTGATCTTTATCGGAGTGTTCATCGCTATCGTGGCAGAGATCCTGAAAGTTCCGGTTATGCCTTTTGCAGTAGGTATGTACCTGCCATTCAGCTTAAGTGCGGGTATCATGGCCGGCGGTGCTGTCCGCTTCATCGTTGAGAAGATCAAAGGAACAGACGAAGAAAAGAAAGCACGCGCAGACAGAGGTGTACTCTTCACTTCCGGTCTGATCGCCGGAGAAGGTATCATCGGTATCGTGCTTGCAGTACTTGCAGTTTTGAAAGTGGATTCCGTAATCAATCTGAGTGCGAGATTTAATTTCACTACTCCGCAGTTTGTAAGCCTGATCGTCTTCATCCTGCTTCTGTACTTCCTGTACACACGCTGCATGAAGAAGGAAAAATAAATATAAGAAAAACAGCCTGCCTCTTGCAGGCTGTTTCTTTCTGTGTTATGTTATGATTCACCAATGGGCCAGCTCCGCAGCCGGACAGCTTCCGGCGCAGACGGACATAATATTTATTAGATAAAAAGGAAATCTCTGTAATGAAGAAAAAGAAAGATAACAATTATCTGGACTACATCCCGGTAAAAAATCCGGAGATCGAATACGAGACTGATGAAAACGACAGGGTCACTGTCTACATTGAGTGGAAAGGATTCTACCACAGGATCGCCCAGAAGTTTTTCCACCGTCCCCGCGTGAGCGATGTGAAACTGGACGACTACGGCAGTTTCGTATGGCTCGCTATCGATGATATGAAAGACGTGCACCAGCTTTCCAAAGAACTTGACGCCCGCTTCCCTAAGATGGAAAAGTCACTGTCAAGGCTGATCAAATTCCTTGAGATCCTCCATGATAACCGTCTGATCCACTGGAAAGGAGAGAAAGTAAAATGATATTGGAATATCTTCCTTATGTCCTCCTTTTCGCCCTTGCAACGATGATCATCTACGCGTGGGGATTGTGGCGTTCAATACGCCAGCAGCAGGATCTCTCCAATATGCTCAGCGCGAAAGGTATATCAAAAGTAAAAAAGGCGCTGAAGAAAAACGGAGCCATGACAGAAAAGGAACTGGAGCCTTTCATAAAAAATCTGACAGCAAAGCAGCCCTTCAGC
>DYCJ01000289.1:0-2249 GCA_019418195.1 Clostridiales bacterium
GGATACACATGACCATTTTCCCGCCGATATGCCAATTGGGATGGCTTACGTTCCCTGGCAGAAATGGCAGGATATCTACGAGCACGGTAAAGGACTGGAGTGCGGAACTATTTTTAGAGAACTGGATAAACCATTCCTCGGTAAAGGAGGTATGCGAAGATGAATGATCAGATGAACCGCCGGCAGTTATTAAATCATATCAACCAGGTCAGTTTTGCTGTAGATGACGTAAAGCTTTATCTCGACACTCATCCATGCGATACGGAGGCCCTCGAATATTTTCATAAAATGAGCCGACAGCGCAACGAGGCGCTGAAAGAATACGCCGCCGCATATGGGCCGCTGACCATTGACACAGCAAAGGATTCCTGCGCTGAACGCTGGGACTGGATCAACGAGCCATGGCCATGGCAGGAAGGAGGATGCTGATCTATGTGGAATTATGAAAAAAGACTTCAATACCCGGTCAGGATAACGCAGACAAATCCAAAGATTGCCCAGATCATCATAACCCAGTTCGGGGGACCGGATGGGGAGCTTGGCGCATCCATGCGATATCTGGCACAGAGATATACAATGCCATATAAAGAAATAACCGGCACACTCACTGACATCGGAACAGAAGAACTCGCCCACTTAGAAATGATCTGTGCCATTGTCTACCAGCTCACTAAGAATCTGACCCCTGAAGAGATTGAACGTTCCGGTTTTGCACCATATTACGTGGATCATACTCTTGCTCTCTGGCCCCAGGCGGCAAGCGGCACCCCGTGGAGTGCCACCACTTTCCAGTCAAAAGGAGATCCGATCACAGATCTCAGCGAGGACCTTGCGGCTGAACAGAAAGCACGGACGACCTACGACAATATCCTCCGCCTTGTCAAAGATCCGGAGGTATGCGATCCGATCCGCTTCCTGAGACAGCGTGAGATCGTACATTACCAGCGATTCGGCGAAAGCCTGAGGATCGTACAGGATAAGCTTGACAGCCGCAACTTCTATGCTTTCAATCCTGAATTTGACAAATAGACGCATCGATCAGCAATATAAAAAAACGGCTCCCGGGAATCCACGATCAGATTCTCCGGGAGTCACGTTTCCTGTCACCCCAGCGTTACATCAACCGTCTGTTCTTTATACTCACCGTTCGTCTGCGGAATCTGGACCGTCAGTACTACTGTCTCTCCTTTTGCATAATACTGGAGTTGTTCCTGAAGTCCGTCCATACTGTCCACAGTGTTTCCGTTGAGTGCAGTGATAATGCATCCTTTCGTCATATCTGCTTTGTCCGCTCCGCCGCCGGATGTAACCTCTGTCACATAGACGCCTGCCGGCAGATCGATCTGCTGGGAAAATGCGTCAGACACACTGATTCCTGTAATCCCTATCATTCCCTGATCATCTTCATCTACTTTTTCTTTCGTTTCCTGATCCATCAGTCCCTGGATCAGATCAGAAACATCACTGATGGGGATAGCATACCCTATTCCTTCCACACTGTCACCGATCAGCTTTGCAGAATTGATACCGATCACCTCGCCGTTCACATTGACAAGCGCGCCGCCGCTGTTTCCTTCATTGATCGCTGCATCCGTCTGGATCAGATTGACGCTGTCCTCTTTTGTCTCCCCGGTTCTGCTGTCTGTCGTTGCAACCGAGCGGTCAAGCGCACTGATCACCCCTGTAGTAACAGACTGACCGTATCCCAGCGCATTCCCGATAGCAATGGCCGGTTCTCCCACCTTGAGCTTTGTCGAGTCCCCGAGAGTTGCTGTGGCAAGCGAACCAAGCGTATCTTCAGAGAGCGATTCAGTGGGGACCGAGAGCAAGGCTACATCGCAGGCATCATCAATGCCTTTTATATCAGCTGACACACTGGTTTCATCGTTAAAAGTAACTGTAAGGGCGTCGCTGTTCTCAACAACATGATTATTTGTAACGATCAAAAGTTCTGAATCATTTTCACTTATAATGATCCCCGTCCCGGCTCCCTCACTCTGTTTCTGCCAGGTAGTGCCAAAAAAGCTCTTCACTTCCTCCACCGACATACTGGTAATTGACACGATAGAAGGCATCACCTGTTCCACGACATCAGACACATCTGATGTAACGACAGTGGCGGACCTTGACAGAGAAGCCCCGCTGTTGATCTTATCCGAAGATGCGGACGAGCCATCTGATGAACTGTCTAAACCGAGAATCCTGCTCCCGACAATATTAGAGGTCAGAAACACCGCACTGGATACAGC
>DYCJ01000289.1:2259-2694 GCA_019418195.1 Clostridiales bacterium
GAATAAGATTGCAAGCCCTGCAACTCCGGCCACTATCGCAGCGCCTTTATGTTTCTTTCCCTCAGGCCCGCGCTCCGTCTGACCGCCCCTGCTCCCGCCACTTCGACAGCCCTTATCAGGATTATAGTAGTTATACTCGTTATCCATACGTTTTCCTGCTTTCTGACGTTTTTTACTATATGCATATAGTAACGGCATATTGTGATAAAAATGTGTCCGTCCGTTTAATATGTATTGAAAAGGAGACATTTCCGGATCCCGGTAATATTCCTTAAAAAAATTCCGGTCAACGGATCTGTCTCCTCTGAAATCACAGATCTATGAAGTTGATATCATAATCATCATCTGAAGAACTTCCTTTTTTCTTTTTCCCGCTCTTCTTACTGCGGCTGTTCACCTCTTCCTCATAGTCATCATCATAGTCGTCATCATAAT
>DYCJ01000029.1:0-4845 GCA_019418195.1 Clostridiales bacterium
GTTTCTTGATCATGTCTCTTCCCATAGGTCCTTTCGGGAGCATTCCTTTAACAGCAAGCTCAATCACTTTCTCCGGTTTCTTAGCCATCATCTCTGCAAGTGTTGTCTCTCTCATTCCACCTACATAATCGGAGTGGTTGTAGTAGATCTTCTGCTGAAGTTTCTTACCTGTTACTTTTACTTTCTCAGCGTTTACAACGATCACATAATCGCCTGTATCGATATGCGGTGTGTACTCCGGTTTGTTCTTTCCTCTGAGGACTTTAGCAACCTCAGATGCAAGACGTCCGAGTGTACATCCTTCAGCATCAACCACATACCATTTTCTTTCAATCTTGTCAGGGTTAGCCATATAAGTTTTCATGGGTGTTCCTCCTATAAAATCATCAGATAACGTTTGCTTGTCTAGCTTATATATTTGAAATCAGCATACTCCGGGGCTATGGCGCATACTGTTTCTCCTTTAGTCATACTGTAATATTATAGTCCCCAGCTTTCCTCCTGTCAAGAATTTTTTCACTTTCTTCTCTTAATCTTTCTTCTCTTAATAATATTTCATTTTCTTCTCTTGATAATGATCACGACCAGCGCAATAACTGCTGCCGCAGCTATGGCTGTGACAACGCCCCAGATCAGAACAGAATTGTCATCCCCTGTCTGCGGATTGAGAGTCCGGGTTCCGGAAGATGATGTCAGTGATACGCTGTCCGGATATTTCTTTGTGAGCTCCAGCTTCTCAACCTTGGAGGTCATTTCCAGTGAAGCCGGAAGTTGCGGCTGTACTTTCTTTTCCATTACTACATAAATACCTGAATGGTCTGTCTCAAATACAGCTTTACCATTATTATATGTAAAAGAAAGTTCTGTCCTCACCGGAGTTTCTCCGTCCATGCTGATCTCGCTGACCACAACTCTGTCAGTGTCATAGCCTGACGGCATGTCCAGCGATACCTCTACCGGACTGTCCGGCTGTACCGGCTGCTGAGTTACAGGGTCAATAACTGCCACTGTATAAATCTGGAACTGATCCGAACTAAGTGACAGGAACTGACTCAGGCCGGAATAAAGCTCATTTGAGCTGTCCATCAAAATCGGGAAAGCCATCGGGTCCCGTGTGATCTCCGGTATTCCACCAGGCCATGTACCTTCCTGCCCGCTTCCTGTCTGCTGTCCATCTTCTTTTGCATCCTCGTTTTGCTGCCCATTTTCTTTTGCATCCTCGCTCTGCTGCCCGTCATTCTGATCGTCATCTGACGGATCCGACTTATCATCCGTCCCGGAAGTTTCTTTTTCTGCGCCTATATCCTGAACATCCGTGGTCTGGATCGCATTGTCACTGCCGGCGGCATCATCAGCTTGTGGGGAGTCTGTATCTTCCTCTGTTTCAAATTCTGATCCCGAATCAGTATCCCCGCTCTGCACGCTGACTTTAGTATCGTCCTGTTCACTCTGCTCCTGTGCCCGCGCCTGCCCCGGCATCATCGCTGATATCATCATTGCGGACAAAAGCAGAACTGTCATTTTCTTCATGATCATGCTCCATTTTCTCATGCCAGTCCCTCCATATATTAAATACAAAAAATCGAACATCAACCTTTACTTTTAGTATATCTTCCGGGCTTTGCGGTGTCAATTTGCGATTTCATTTTACTTCTATTTCCTATAAAGATATGCTATAATAATTGAGTTATACGTAAGCCGGACCGGTCATGCTTATCCGGTCTGTAAGCTTATACGGAAAACGTAAACCAGCAGTAAAGGAAGGTGCTAATCTATGTGGGCTTACAATGAAACTTTTTACCAGATATATCCGATCGGATTCTGCGGCGCTCCCGTACACAATGACGGCGTCACAGCGCACCGCATCTTAAAGATCGGCGAATGGGCAGGATACCTGCAGGAGCTGGGAATCGGATCCATCATTTTAAATCCGATTTTTGAATCTGACAATCACGGCTACGATACGAGAGATTTTACAAAGATCGACTGCCGTCTTGGCACGAACGACGACTTTAGAAAGGTCTGTCAGACGCTTCATGATCACAATGTAAAAATCATGCTCGACGGCGTGTTCAATCATGTAGGAAGAGGTTTCTGGGCATTTAAGGATGTTCAGGAAAAGAAATGGGATTCTCCGTACAAAGACTGGTTCTGTATCAATTTTGACGGAAACAGCGGCTACAATGACGGATTCTGGTACGAGGGATGGGAAGGACATTACGAGCTGGTCAAGCTGAACCTTCAGAATCCGGCGGTTGTCGACTATCTGCTCGACTGTGTGAAAATGTGGATCGAGGAATTCGGGATTGACGGACTCAGACTGGATGTTGCTTACAGTCTGGACCACAACTTCATGAAGAGGCTCCGCCATTTCTGCGAAGAGCTCAAACCGGGCTTTGCGCTGATCGGTGAAGTACTCTTTGGAGATTATAATCTGATCGTAAATGACGAGATGCTGCACAGCTGTACAAACTACGAATGCTACAAGGGGATCTACTCCAGTTTTAACAGCATGAACATGTTTGAGATCGCACATTCGCTGAACCGGCAGTACGGCCCGGAACAGTGGTGCATCTATAGAGGAAAGCATCTCATGACCTTCGTAGACAACCATGACGTTTCAAGACTTGCTACGATACTGACAAATAAGAATCACATTCCGCTCGCGTACGGCCTTCTGTTCGGGATGCCGGGTATTCCGTGCATCTATTACGGAAGTGAGTGGGGCGAGGAAGGGGCAAAAGCTCCGGATAACGATTATGCGCTCCGCCCGTGCTTTGAGGAGCCGAAACCGAATGAGCTGACTGCATTTATCAAAGCACTGATCGCTCTGCGCAGAGAGAGCGACGCGCTCTGTAACGGGACGTATCACAATGTAGTGATCACGAACCACCAGCTTGTCTTTGAGCGCAGGACAGACAGCGAGCGTGTCCTTGTGGCAATCAACGCGTCTGACTCTGAATACACGGCCGGCAGCCACGAGCTGAACGGCACGTTCAGCCGGATTCTGATATACCCGGGTGAATTTGAAGCACTTGCGTCAGAAGAAGCTGCTATCGAAGATGCTGAGGATAAGGATACCTGCAGTGCGGCAGATGATCTTCCTGCAGACAGCGCAGCGGATACTTCCGAAAGTCAGGAAGCAGCCGCTGCTGATATCGTCACATTGAATGGGCAGATCACAATGCCCGCTTACAGTGTACAGTATTTAAAAATGCAGTAAGCACGCGGTTTTCTATCATCTATAGATCCGGCTATTCTCCGCAGATCTGATCTGCGATGATCTGTTGACCTGTCTGGTCCGGATGGAGTCCATCCGGCTGGACATGGCCGCAGACTTCTGAGCTAAATATATCCGCCACCTGATATCCATACTCTTCCGCATATTTCTCTATGATCTTATTCATATTCCGGATCACGTTTTCAACTCCGCGGTCCATCGTAGAGGGGATATTCAGATTTGCCACTGGATTATAAATATTAGTCACTATGATCCATGCGCCCTCTTTTTTCATGCCGTCAATGCGGTGCATCATCTCTATCCAGTTTGCCTCAAACATCTGATAATCCCACTGTTCCAGCGTTTCTATGATCTTAAGAACGAGAAGTGGATTGCCTGCTGCTGATTCACGCAGTGCTTTCAGCGCTTCACCGGCGCTCTTGAATTTCGTATCTGTATCGAGAATTTCCTGCACAGCGCTCTTGCATTCGTTGAGAAGGTCATTGGAGCCGACTGTAATAAATATAACGTCCGATCTGCCCACACTGTCGCAGACTTCCTCATCGGTCAGGATCTTATCGTTCATCCCCGCTGAATCAAGTCCGTTTCTGGCGTAGTTTGTAATCTCATACTGAAAATCTTCCTCTGCAGCCATCTGCCGCATTGCAAGACTGCTGTACGGCTCAATGACTACATTCTCATCGCCAGAGTATCCTTTCGCTATACTGTCTCCCAGCACGGTGACATACACATCCTGCCGGTCCGCCAGAGAAGACGCCGTCACACTTTCGATCGTGCCGGCCTCTTCTGCCTGTGTCTCTTCATCAGCAGCCGGTTCATCCGGCACAGTCACGTAAGTCGTGACCGCCGTTACCGCAAGTACACCGGTCAGCAGGAATACTGCTGCCGTCTGCATTATCTTTCTGATCATACGACCACTTCCTTCACACTTATAATACCCATGATGTACTGCTGCCATGCTCATTTTTTGTGACTTTAAGTTTCCAGTCTATCTGTTCCTTCAGCTCATTGACATGGGAGATGATTCCGACAAGACCTTTCTCTCCCGCCAGCTCTTTTAATATCTGAATTGCACGCTCCCGGGCAGCATCATCCAGCGATCCGAAGCCTTCATCCACAAACATTGTCTCCAGACTCACCGCTCCCGCCGTATTCTGTACGATATCCGCAAGCCCAAGGGCCATGGAGAGTGCGGCCATGAAAGACTCGCCGCCGGACAAGGATTTCACGTCACGGACGGAATCTGTTACCAGATCATATACATCCAGATCCAGTCCTGCCTGTCCCTGACTGCTCAGGGCACTGATCTCCCGGCACTGAAGGATAAATTCATTGGATGTCATTCGGGCAAGCCTCTTGTTTGCTGCCCGAATGATCTGCCGGAAATATTTTCTCTGGACATATGTCTCAAAATCCAATTTCACACTGCCGCTTAAGTTTCCATTTGCCGTACGGCTCAAGTTCCCGATCATCTCATACCTCTGCCGCAATTCTTCCTCTGAAGCAAAATATTTTTTCAACTGGCCGTAAGCGCTTTTATTGGTCATGTTTTTCCCGTGCAGGTCCAGGCTCTCTTCCCGCTTCTTTTTGAGCGCTGATGTGAT
>DYCJ01000029.1:4855-16996 GCA_019418195.1 Clostridiales bacterium
ACCTGTGTCCGGCACTGGAGCACATTTTTTTCATACTCCTTTACCCGCCGATCCTTCTCCTGCCAGTCCCCGATCCACTGCTTCGCATCCCGGTACTCGTTCTGATCTTTGAACTCCTGCTTTCGGATCTCTTCGCGAAACGCCTCCTGCTCTTCCCCGAATCGCCTCTCAAGCCCTGCTTTCTGCGTCCTCAGACTCTCCAGCAGCCCGGACCGGCGTCTCGCTTCTTCCACACATTCCCGGTAATGATCCCGGGCCTGTTTTACCTTCTCTTTCTCATCCTTTAACTGCCGTTCCAGATCGTTAAGCTGTGCTTTCGCCTCTTCCTCTGCAGGTGGATTTTCTCCCAGGGCTGCCTCCCCTGCTGCCAGATCAGCTCGCACGCTCTGATAGGTCTCCTGAATCCGGGAGCGCTTCTGCTCCGCCTGATCGCGCAGTTTTTTTGCCTGTTCTACCTCATCCTGATCCGGTACATTTTCTGATAAATCCGCTTTTTTCGGGTGATGGACGGAACCACATACCGGACAGGGCATTCCCTCTTCCAGATTTTTCGCCATAAGTCCTGCCTGTCCTTCGAAAAATCTCCGGTATCTGTCCTCATATACTTCGGATGCCTTTCGGCATTCTTCCATACACTGCGCCATCTCGGCTGTCTTCTTGGCATATTCTTTTCTCAGTCTGCGCACATTCGCATACCCCGGCAGCATCTCCCTGATACGGAGGATTTTCTCCTGCATCCTGGGCTCCAGCTCGTTCAGTACGGCCTCCAGACTCTCCGCCTTTTCTTTGAGATGCTCCTCATCCGCTCCGTGCGCTTTCTGCCATGTGAGCTGGGACTGTATTTCGGTTTCGGTATTCTCCTGTTCTTTCTTTGTCCGGAGCGCCTGCACTTCCAGGCTGCGGGCACGCTCCGCGCGCTCGCCTTTGGACGCCTGCTGTTTCATCTCCTCATAGACTTCTCTGTCACGCTCCATCGTCTGTTCTGTCTCCCTGGCCCGGTCGAGCAGATCAAAGAGCCGGTTTGTCTCCTGCTTCTTCTCGATCACGGCATGGAGTTCATCAGACTCTTTCTGAAGCTTTTCCTCTTCCCCGGCAAGCTCCCGGGCAAGGTCTCTGCCCTCTTTTATGATCTGCTTTAACACCGGTCTGACTTCTTCCGCCGGCGGCATCTCTCTTTCCAGAAGTTCCTGCCAGGCTTCTCCCGATCCGGCGGACACCGGAACCACCCGCTCCATCTCTCTTCGTATATCAGCCTCGTTTTCCTTCAGGCTGACATACAAAGTTTTCCCCTGTTCTTTCAATTCTTCCTGTATCCGCCAGTAGATCTGTGTCTGGAATATCCTGGAGAATATCTTCTTCCGCTCTTTAGAACCCGCGTGCAGAAGCTTCAGGAAATCTCCCTGGGCGATCATGGCGATCTGGGTAAACTGTCCGGCGTCCAGCCCAATGATCGCTTCGATCTTCTGGTCAATCTCCCGCTTCTTTCCCTGAAATTCTTTCCCGTCCGGCAGAAGAAGGCTTACCTTTGCCGTCTCTTTCACCAAACGCACCGTACCGTCTGCATTTTTCCGTTTCCCCACACGCATATATTCCGGATTTCTCCGAATCGTATATTCCTCTCCGCGGTAAGAAAACACATACTCCACATACGTATCCGTATCCTCGGCGGCATACTGGCTGCGCATCATATTGCCGTCGCGCGCTCCGCCGCTGGTCCTGTCATAGAGCGCATAGGTGATCGCATCAAATATGGTAGTCTTCCCCGCACCCGTATCGCCGGCGATCAGAAACAGGCCGCCCTGCACCTGGGTAAAATCTATCACTTCCGTCCCGGAATAAGATCCGAAAGCGGACATTGTAAGTCTGACCGGTCTCACCTTGCATCTCCTTTCACTCTGTCAAATACATGTTCTACGATCTTCGTCTCTTCATCAGACATCCCGCGCCCCTGCATCTCCCGGAAAAAGTCAGAGAACACCTGCACCGGATCTCCGATGCGTATCTCTTCTCCGCCGAACTCCAGTTTCTGTCTGGTCCTCTCGTTGTCCATCCTCACTTCCAGGATATGGCTGTATACCTTTTCCAGCTGCTCCTTCGGCTTATACGGGTCGATCTCGTCCGTCAGTGTGACGCTCACATAGTCGTCTCTCTGTTCCGGATCCGCCGCATCAATGATCTCGGCAAGCTCTCCCCTCAGTTTCCGCACATCCCGCAGCGGATGGAGCGGAAGTTTCTCCACCCTGACCGGAGCGCCCTTAGCGCCTAGCTCTACTATATGGAGAGTCTTCTCCTGCCCGGACTCACTGACAGAATATTTCAGCAGTGTGCCACAGTAACGGATATGCTCATTTCCGACTTTCTGAGCCCCGTGGAGATGTCCGAGGGCGGCGTAATCAAAGTCTCTCAAAACAGAAATATCTACATTGTCAATACCGCCCACACTCAACAGCTCTGAATCACATGTCTCGGGAGCAATATCCTTTCCTGTACTTATATCCTTCCCTGTATAAAACTGGTGGGATACCAGCACGTTCCGCTCTTCCGGATCAATCTGCTCGCGCTCTAACACGGTCCTGACCGCGGCAGTGTAGCTCTCCGGAAGTTCGCCGCCGCATAGCCCCCGTACATATCCCGGCTTCAAAAACGGCAGCAGCCAGAAATGGACATCCCCGTATTCATCCTGCAGCGTGATCTTCCGCAGATGTTCATCCTCCGTTTCCGGCACCTTTCCGGCAATGTAAATCCGATGGCTCCCCAGCAGACGGCTTGCATAGTCCAGACGCTGGGCAGAGTCATGATTTCCTGAAATAATAAGGATCGGGATCGCCGGCTCTATTTCTGAGAGCCGGGTGAGGAAATCATCGAACACCGTGACCGCCTCTCCCGACGGAACCGATTTGTCATAAATGTCTCCCGCAATAACAACTGCATCGGGATGGAGCTTTTTCGCATAGGAAATAACCTCCCCGAGGATATATTCCTGATCCTCGCGGAGGTTATAATGATGCAGCTGTTTTCCGATATGAAGGTCTGATAAGTGAAAAAATCTCATGTTCGTACCTTTCTTTATGATTTTGGATTCTTCCAGATCCACAGTGCTGCTATGATGGCGATGATATAGAGAATGTTTACCAACTCTATTATATTATAGCAGACCCCTGCTGTTCAGAGCAAGGCTCCCCTGCCGTGTCACTCCTACAGACAGACCATAGTCGGCTCATGTCCCATAGCCGGAATCACTTTTTCCATAAGATCTGACGTCTTAAATCTCAGGCTGGATGTATTGATACACGGATGGCAGGCGAAATATTCATCCTGCAGGACATCTTTATCGATCAAAAGCCGTACCTTTTTCTCTTTATCATTCATCAAGCCCATTACGCTCACAGAGCCCGGCGTGATGTCCAGATACTGCTCCATGTATTCCGGCTTTGCAAAAGACAGCCTTGAAGAACCGATCTGCGCGGACAAATACTTTGTCTTAAAGGGCTTATCTCCCGGAATGAGCAGCAGGTAAAAATCCGTTGCCTGGCGGTTGCACAGGAACAGGTTCTTGCAGATGGCAACTCCTTTCTCCACTCCTTCGCTCAGTGTCCTGTCGATCTCCTCGCAGGCTTCCATGGTCATTGCTGCCTCATGGTCCACTCTTTTATACGCGATTCCGAGTGAATCGAGAAAATCGTATACTCTTATTTCCTTGTCAAGCCTGCCTTCTGTATTTCCCGGTCTTCCGTCAACTAACTGCATTTTTATATCTCTCCTCGTATTATATGATGTTGGGGCCCCCCAACTATGATGCCTGCGGATTGTTCCGCTGTATTTTTCGTCTTCAAAGCCAAATCTTCAGACTCCGATATCACATCTTCAAACTCCGATACCGGTCAAAGCACGCGAAGATCTCCTGCCGCCTCGGCATAGCCATACATGAGATACTCGAACTGCTCTCACACAGCGCTGCCAGCGTTCCTTTCTCCATAACGCGCTCCAGCTCATCCACGATCTGCCTGAGATCTTTTCTGCCGTCCATAATATGCTTCTGGGCGTATCTCATACAGTATCCAAGCGCCGTCACCTGCTCGCTGTCCGTGATCTGCTCCACATAGCGCAGGTCAATGGTTTCCTTGTTGATCATGACTGCCTCTCGTCCCATGGTCTTCATCTTGATCCTGTCATTCTCCCGGAATCCTTTTCCCGCCCGCGGACACCGCTGGAAATCCGGTTTCTTCGCCGGTGCCTCCGGACCGCTGACCGCCGGGTAACTCTCCGCTGCTTTCTTTGCATAAGCGGTAATATCCTTCGGCACGTAACGATCCATCTGGATAATGGTATCTGCGACGTGGAAATAAGCGCCCGAGCTTCCAGCCACGATCACAGTGGAAATCCCGTAGTCATCATACAGCTCCCGTATCCGCTCAATAAACGGCGTGATAGGCTCCATGTCGCGATGAATGACTCTCTGCATCAGTTCATCCCGGATCATAAAGTTGGTCGCACTCGTATCCTCGTCGATCAAAAGAAGGGAAGTTCCCGCCTCGATACTCTCTACTACATTTGCTGCCTGTGAAGTACTGCCGCTGGCATCCTCAGTGCAGAATCCTACAGTGTCCTTCCCGTTCGGAAGATCATTAATAAACATGGAGATATCCGTCTTCTGAATGCTCCTGCCATCCTCGGCGCGCAGCTTCACGGCAGTGTTGTCCGTAATGACATACTCTCTGCCGTCTCCCGCGATATGGTCATATACCCCCAGTTCCAGCGCCTTTAGCAGAGTGGATTTGCCGTGGTAGCCTCCGCCCACGATCAGTGTGATTCCCTTGCGGATGCCCATACCGGTGATCTTTCCTTTGTGCGGAAGATCCATTGTCACTTCCAGCTCTTTCGGTGACTGGAACCTCACTCCGCCCTTCATCGGCCGCGGTGAGATCCCCGACTCTCTGGGCAGCACACTCCCGTTCGCCACGAAGGCACAGAGCCCCATCTGCGGAAGCATCTCCCGTATATAATGCTGATCCTCTGCCAGATCAACGATAGCTCTCAGACGCTTTGCATCCATATTTTTATAGAAGAGCGCGTGTTTCACACACTCTGGCACAAAGTCAAAGAGGATCTTCTCCAGCTCTCTTGCATTGATCGTCCTTCCGTTCGCCGGAAATCCGATCTCCATGCGCAGCACAATATCTCCATTCTTTGGATCGATACGGCACGCAGTGCGCTCCAGCACTTCCTGCGTGCATCTGCTCACGGAGATCAGGCCGCTCTTGCCCGAGCCTTTCGCCTTAAATGCGAACTGCTCCGCCCGTCTGCCGAACTGCCTCGTCAGCTCATCCTGCAGAGCAATCCTCTGATGGTCTCCTCCATAAAGTTCCTGCGGGAATCCCGCGGTGCGCCCGGCCACGCGTACGCTCACCTTTGATGGTGAAGCGAAAGGGTCTCCCTGCACATGGTCGATAGACAATATATAGCCTGGGAACTGGTAAGCGCCCTTTGTATCTTTATATGCCGGATACCCCCGGTGGTCGATCCTATTTAACAGGCTTCTAAGTTCTGTTGATGACTGCATAGTGATGTCTCCTTCCTATATGTAAAGTCTTCACTCAAAATTCGTGCATCTACTGAACATATCTTAGTATCCGGCGACATTTAAGTCAACATTAACGCTATTTTTTACATTTTTTCGAACTAAATAATGTTGTAAAATACACAAAAGCCGACCATCCATTCCCGGATAATCGGCTTTCATCAGCATTTTTCTATCCCGGCATACGCCGGTCCTCCTCAGCTTACAAACACTCTGCAGCCGAACGCTTTCATTTCTATTCTATCCCGGCACACCTCACCGGTCTCAGCGTCCGTCCACTCTCCGGCACATTCCACGCAGACCGGATCATTCTTAAAATTCATCACGAACACAACACCCTTGTTTTTTTTCGTCTCCGCATCCCCATCTTCCGGAGCCTGATCAGTGCAGGTCCGCTCCGTTACTGTCACGCCATAGGGCAGCTCTGTGTCAAGCGCATTTTTCAGTCCGGTCCGCTCAAACACATCACCGTAAAATGCCCGCAGGAATGCAAGATCAGACTCTGCTGCCAGATAATACGCTTCGCCTTTTCCAAATTGATTGCGCGTTACAACCGGACAGCCTGCATAAAACTCCCTTTCATAGACAGAGAGTACTTCGGTGCCTTCCTTGGCATGATCGATCTCACACATCCGCTGCGCCCGATACTCTTTCCCCGCGTATGCGAACTGATTCTCAAACTCTTCGGACGGAGCGTCAATTTCCTCCTGGATAACGCCCAGCACATCCTCCAGCGGATGACATCCGGTAAAGCACAGATCTGTCTCATCCACCATACCGCTGAAATATGTAGTGACAAATGTTCCTCCATTTTCGACAAAGCTCTTTACTTTTTCAGCCCATCCGGCTTTATACATATAATTCAGTGGAGCAGACACGAACTGATAACTGCTCAGTTCCGCATCCATATCCACGATATCCGCCTCGACGCCTTTTTCCCAGAATGCGCGATAATGGGAAAGGACACATTCCGGATAATCCAGATCCAGCCTCGGCCCTGTAATGTCTTCAACCGCCCACCAGTTTGCCCAGTCAAAAAGGATCGCCGCCTTCGGATGATTTACCGTTCCTTCAAGCAGCCGATCCAGCTTCGGCAGACGCTTTCCAACTTCCGCCACATCACGGAATGTACGTGTATTGCTCCCATTTTTATGATCAAGTACTGCGCCGTGGAATTTTTCATAGGAGCCGCGGCCTTTTCTCCACTGAAAGTACTGCACGGAATCCGAGCCGTGGGCAACCGCCTGCATGGAAGAAAGCATATGCACCCCCGGACGTTTCACAGGATTATTGTTCCGCCAGTTAACAACAGACGGAGCACTCTCCATAAGGAGGAACGGCTTCTTCTTCATCGTGCGCATCATACTATGGTTAAACGACGCCTGAACCGCCACGGGAACTTCGTCTTTCTCCTTATGCCAGAATGGATAGTTATCCCATGATATGATATCCAGCTCTTTCTGCAGTCTATTGTAATCTATATTCTTGAATGTATCCATAAAATTTGTCGTGGCAGGAAGATCTGAATATTTTGCCACCGCTCGTCTCTCCATACCGCAGAAGTCACTGATCTGATCCGTGACAAATCTGCGCCAGTCAAGTTCCAGCCCGGTCACTGTTGTCTCCCCGTGAGGCGCGGGACTGTGGATCTGCTCCCAGTCTGTGTATACATGGCTCCAGAAGCGTCCCCACCACGCCCGATTCAATTCCTCCAGCGTGCCGTATTTTTCTTTCAGCCATTCCCTGAATGCACTCTGACATAACTCGCAGTGGCATGCACCGTCGCTGAAATTTCCTGCCAGCTCATTGGACAGATGCCATAGGATCACATTTTCCTTTCTGCCGAATCTTTCCGAAAGTGCTTCGTCAAGTGCTTTGATCTTTGCTCGCATCACCGGTGAAGTATAGCAGAAATTATGCCGTTTTCCCGGCAGGTTTCTCTGCCCGTCGGCGCGTACCTGCATCACCTCCGGATATTTCTGCGTCAGCCAGTGAGGCATGGCACCTGATGGCGTCGCAAGGATCACCTGGATATCCGCTTTCCGCAGATTATCAATAATTTCTTCCAGCCATTCAAAATCGTATACACCTTCTTCCGGCTCAAGCACTGCCCATGAGAATACGCCCAGCGTCACACAATTGACACCCGCCTCTTTCATAAGTCTGATATCTTCCTCTAAAATCTCCGGGCAGTCCAGCCACTGTTCCGGATTGTAATCTCCGCCATGGAGTAAATGTCCTCCTAACATGTCTCTTCTCCTTCCATATTTCCCCTGACCTTGTTTCTTCCACAGACAATCATATGCCTCTGAAACTGAATGTAAATGTCATCTTCTCACTTGCATCCAGAAGATACTCCGGATGCGTGCGCGCTCCCCAGCTGTCATCCCCTGCAATTCCCATCTGGCCGAGTGCCGCGCGGACTACCGTATAGTGTACCTGCGGCAGTTCATACGGATGTTTTGCATTTTCTAGTTCATGGGGCGTATACGGCAGAGCTGAGAACATCATCGGTCCGCTCTTTTCATCCATTTCAAAGAGCACACCTCTTCCTCTTCTGTCCGTCACCGACGCATACCGTACTTCTTCTTTTGCACCGCACTCCTGAGGCACGATATATTTCGCCATATTATCTTTTACAAGATTCTCATAAATGCTAAGTTTTCCGCCTCGCTTTCTGTCTGCATATGTTTCAGCCGGTCCGAGTCCGTACCATTTCACATGGTCGTAATCCGCGTCAAACTTAAAGATAACACCAAATTCCGGCATATCGCCCAGTTCCTTCACCGGATCATAGGACAAGGTTGTCTTTACCTTTCCTTCTCCCGTCACCTCATACGTAAGAGTACACTCGCTTACCGGAGTCGTCGGCATAAGATAGATATAAGTCACTTTTACGGAGCTGACTCCCTCCTCGCCGGCATTTTCCTCCACCTTCGGTTCCAGAATCGGGCTGTAGGCCCCTTCCCTGAAATCTTTGTGGGAAGGATACATACTTGCAATCTTCCACTGCGCATAACGCTTCGGCATCTGGCTGCCCTGATCATTGTCCACCGGAGCTCTCCAGAAGTTCGGCTTCGGGATCTCTTTGATCATCTCTCTGCCTGCGTAACGGTAGGACACAAGACCTCCATCAAGCACGGAAAACAGTACGTCAAAATTCTCCCCCTTCACACCGATATTGTGTTTACTGCGGATCACGCTAAGTGCTCTGGAATTTTCTTTTTTCTCTGCTTTTACTGCATATACATACTGGCCAAACGCCACTTCATGCCCGGCAGCAGCCCAGATTGTCTTCTCCTTCAGACGGAAAGATACCGTGACCGTATATTCGCCCGGCGCAGTCTCCGGCTGCACAGGGAGATCATATGTCTTTTCACACAGCGGCTCTACGTCCGTTTTCAGATTCTCTTTCCTGATCTGCACACCGTTTCGCGCAACCGTCACGATACAGTCAAATGTATCCGTATTTACGAACAGGTTCTTGTTGATGACTCTCACATGTCTTTCTGATACTTCTGCCGTAATATTCTGATAGTTGAATTTTACCTCCTGCATCTTCGGCGACGGTTCCCTGTTCCCGCCGTACACAATACCGTTAGCGCTGAAATTATAATCGGTCGGCCGCTCGTCAAAGTCGCCTCCGTACGCCTGGAACTCATTGCCGTACCGGTCTTTTTTGGTAATCGTCTGATCGATATAATCCCATATAAATCCTCCCTGATAAAGCGGTTCCGTATCAGTCAGGTCAGTATATTTGTGCATCGCACCGCAGGAATTTCCCATAGCGTGAGTATATTCACAGCAGATAAACGGCTTGCTGCGGTCTTTCGCAAGGAACTCCTTGATCGAGTCCACCGAAGGATACATCTGGCTTTCCATATCGCTTGTATCGTTGTAACTCCTGTCGTGGAATACTCCTTCATAATGCACCAGCCGGGTGGGATCCTGTGTGCGGAAAAACTGAGACATTTCATAGATATCTTTGCCGCCGTAAGATTCATTACCGCAGGACCAGATCAGGATGGACGGATGGTTCTTGTCTCTCTGATACATGGAATTCGCACGATCCATCACCATATCCAGCCATTCCGGTTTGTTGTTCGGCACGATATAATCATAGTCTCCTGTCGCATAAGCTGTATCCCATGAACCGTGTGACTCAAGGTTTGTCTCGTCGATCATATACAGGCCGTATTCATCACACAGTCTGTAGATCAGCGATGTGTTCGGGTAATGACAGGTACGTATGGCATTAATATTATTCTGTTTCATCACTGCCAGATCTTTGCGCAGTTCCTTTTCAGATACGCATCTTCCACTCACGGAACTGAACTCATGGCGGTTGACGCCTTTGAACACGATCCGTTTCCCGTTCAGCATCATGATGTTTTCTTTCATCTCGAACCTGCGGAATCCGGCCTTTTGCGGAATCACTTCGCACAGACTGCCGTCAGAGTCGAATACCTCGATCGTCAGATCATACAGCTTCGGATCTTCAGCGCTCCACAGTTCCGGATTTTTCACATCCCAAGTCCATGTGTTTTCACCTTCTAGTTCTTTCTCTTCTTCAAAGCAGATTTCGCCTTTATATCCCAGGCGGACACGGGCTTTTCCGCTCCCCCATGTCACTGTGCGGATCTCAAACTCTCCGTTTTCTAAAGTTTCGTCCGGGACCGCGCGTATCCTCATATCCCGAATGTGCACGCTTGGAACCGTATAGAGATATACGTCCCTGTAGAGTCCCGAGAAGCGGTAAAAGTCCTGATCTTCACACCAGCTCCCCGCCGTCCATTTGAACACCTGTGCGGCCAGTTTGTTTTCTCCCTCTTTTACATAATCGGTCAGTTCAAATTCCGAAGGAGTAAACGAGTCTTCACTGTAGCCCACAAATTCTCCATTCAGCCAGACTGCGATTCCGCTCTCTGCCCCCTGGAAGGAGATAAAGAGGCGTTTTCCCTGCATCCTCTCCGGCACAGTAAAATATTTCACGTAACTTGCCGTCGGATTAAAGCGCTCCGGTATCTCTCCCGGCCGGATGTCTTCGCGTCCTTCCCACGGGTATTGTGTATTCGCATACTGAGGCGCGTCATATCCTTCCATCTGGATATGCGCCGGCACGCGGATGTCGTCCCAGTCTGCGCAGCTGTAATCCAATTTTTCAAATCCCTGAACCGCTGACTCATAATTCTTCCCATAGTGGAATTTCCACACTCCGTTCAGGCTTTCCATATACTCCGACACCCCGGTGAGCAGATCCGACTCTGACGCATAGTACATATGGTCGGAGTGAGCCTCCAGCCTGCCGTCCCTGAAATACCGGGGATCTTTTACCTTAGTATAGTCAAATATCCTCATATCCTGCATCCTCCTTTTGAAAATAACTGCCGCAGTCTGCGACATAACAAAATATTCTCTTTATCCCCATGTCTCTCACTATATGTCTTTATTATAGTGTTTCTGGACGATCAGGTGTATGATATGTTAAACTAGAAAATATAAGATTTTGAAACACTTTCACACAGGAGGATATCTATGAACGTTGTATTCCGCAGTGCCCCCGTAACCGAACCATTTACATTTGAATCTCTGGGAAGGAACTGGGAACAGGACCCTGTCACCCGTCCCGGCGGATATCCGTTTTATCATTATCTGCAGACAGAACAGGGCTCCGGTAAGGTAGAGACAGCTGCCGGTACATATACCCTTCGGGAGAACGAGGGGCTTCTGATCGCCCCGTTTATACGCCATTCTTACGACAAGACCGACAATGTCTGGACTGTAAAATTCGCTACTTTTACCGGCACGGCCGAGCGGAGTATCCCGCAGATCATGAGAAACCGTCAGGTTATTCCCGTAGGCGCCGGGCAGGGCGCGCAGATCGCCCGCCTGATCGATGACAGCATTGCGCTGCACAGCGCCCACCCGGTTGACGGGAAGCTGCTCTCTGTCAACTGCTATGCCGTTCTGGTAAATATTGCAGACACTACACACACGAGCAGTCCTGCCGATGCACCTCTTTATCAAAATTACGTCCTTCCCGTAATAAAAGAAATTGAAAGAGACTTTTCTCTGCCGCTGACTGTGGCAGATCTGAGCAGAAAGGTATTTATCACACCACAGTATCTGACACGTCTGTTCCGCCGGTTCCTCAACTGCTCTGCTTATGAGTACCTGACCGCATACCGCATAAGCAAGGCAAAAGAGCTGCTGATCACCAGTCCGCATCTGGAGATACAGGATATCGCCCGTCACACGGGATTTACTGATTCCAGCCATTTCATCGCTGTATTCAAAAAAGCCGTCGGGACCACGCCGCTGGAATTCCGGCGGATGAACTGAACTCTGCTAAAAAGAATAGCAGTA
Source organism: Clostridiales bacterium (assembly GCA_019418195.1). Lineage (GTDB taxonomy): Bacteria > Bacillota > Clostridia > Lachnospirales > Lachnospiraceae > Mediterraneibacter. The sequence goes on from DYCJ01000029.1 coordinate 16,800, forward strand.
AAAAAGTGCGTCGGGTACTTTATGAAAAATACCTCTGGCGCACTTTTTATATGGTAAAATTACAGATTTAGAAATCTTCCATCTTATATCGTTTCATCATCGAACCGTATTTCATGCGGACGACTTCATTTCTCTCAAGAACATCCTCCTCGTTGCCGACATACTGACAGCGGATGCAGTAATACTCATCTTTGTCT
>DYCJ01000290.1:0-1215 GCA_019418195.1 Clostridiales bacterium
GCAGCCGCAATAAGCACGAAGTGCGGTTTTACGAATGGCGCGGCTGAACTGTTACTATTCAGAATGAAAGGATCAATGAACATATGAATCAAGAAAAGAAAAAAAGTGTAAATCCGCCTCAGTTTCTCTATCGCATCCTGCAGGGCGCCCTTATCGGACTGGGCGCGGTACTTCCCGGTATATCCGGCGGTGTGCTGAGCGTGATCTTCGGTATCTATAAGCCGATCATGGAGCTCTTATCCAACCCGTTTAAAAATTTCAAATCCCATGTACCTCCGCTGATTCCGGTATTTATCGGCGGAGTCATCGGATTCCTCGGAGTGGCAAACGTCCTGGCATTCTTTCTCGAGAAATATCCGGATCCGTCCGTATGCGTCTTCATCGGACTGATCACCGGAATGCTTCCCTCCCTTTTCCGCGAAGCGGGCGAGCAGGGACGCAGCAAGGGTTCGTTTATCTCAATGGTCATCTGTATGATCGTGATCTTCGCACTGCTGATCGGACTTCAGATGTTCTCTATTGAAGTAAAACCGAATTTCCTCTGGTACCTGTTCTGCGGTTTCTGTCTGGCGCTCAGTGTGATCGCGCCGGGCATGAGCTTTTCCACACTGCTTATGCCTTTGGGACTTTATACACCATTTGTGGACGGGATCGGACATTTTGACATGAGTATCCTTGTTCCGGCGGGTATCGGAGCTGTTGTCACAGTGATCTGTCTTGCCAAAGCGATCAACGCGCTGTTTGACAACTTCTACTCAATCGCATTTCACGGTATCATCGGAATCGTGATCGCAGCGACAGTTATGATCATCCCTGTATCCGGTTTTATGAACGCAGGAACGGCTATTGTTAACATTATCTGTATTGCAGCCGGCATTGTGATCGCGCTGCTCCTGGACAAATTTAACAGCAGGGTGAAGGTGGAGTAATCCACCTGCCCTGCTGTTTTTATCTGAAGAAAAGATTGCCTTTGAGAAAGCATGTGGGATAATATCACTCCACATCCTGAAGTGCCGCAAAGTCTTCTTCTCCGGTCCTTACTTTGACTACCTTTGTCACATTGTAGACGAAGATCTTTCCGTCTCCGATATGGCCGGTGTACAATGCCTTCTTCGCCGCCTCAATCACGGAATCCACCGGTATCTTGCTGACGACAACTTCTACTTTCACTTTCGGGATCAGGTTTGCATCCAGCTCAACGCCGCGGTATTTCTC
>DYCJ01000290.1:1225-2690 GCA_019418195.1 Clostridiales bacterium
TCGTAATGCCGGTCACTCCAAGTTTATTGAGTGATGTCTTGAGCGCATCGAACTTGGACAGTCTGCAGATAATGCTTACCTTGTGCATTCCCGTATCATAGACGCCATCTACAATTGTCTTCTTATTGACAACTTTGACTGCCGCGTCCACCTGAGCTTTGGAGGCTTTCTCATAATCGTCCTCACCGAGATCAGTATTTTCATTGACGTCCATATCCATTCCTGTCATGTCATTGATGGCAAATCCGGAATATGCGGAAGCCAGTCCGTGTTCATGCATATCCAGACCGTCAATTTCAATCTGAGCCGGAACTCTTAAGCCTACAGTCTTATCTATCACCTTGAATACAATGAACATTACAATAAGTACATACGCTGCAACTGAAACAATACCTAATGCCTGTACTCCGAGCTGTGTGAATCCGCCGCCGTAGAAGAGGCCGGGAGCTACACCGTCTCCGCCGTTGCTGAACAGTCCGACTGCAAGAGTTCCCCACATACCATTTACCATATGTACAGAAACAGCACCTACCGGATCGTCGATCTTTGCAACATTATCAAAGAACTCTACAGAAAGGACTACGAGGAATCCTGCTACAAGTCCGATGAAGAATGCACCCACCGGAGTGACACAGTCGCAGGGAGCCGTAATGGCCACAAGCCCTGCCAGCGCCGCATTAAATGTCATGGACACATCCGGTTTACCATAACGTATCCATGTAAATATCATAGCCACGACCGTAGCCACTGCTGCTGCAAGGCTGATCGCTGCACTGTAGATACAGTAAGCCTTGAAATTCGTACGCTCTGCCATAGAACCGGATACAATGGTCGCAGCAGTCGCACAGAATACTGTCTGGAAGATTGCGTAACACCAGGTAGGCAGTGTTCCGAAATCATAGCTCCCCTGGATCAACGGGTCCAGTCCGCCGATCAGCGGCCCGCTGCCTTCGAACATGATTCCGAATCCGATCAGCCAGTAGCACGGAGTTCCGATACAGAAATCCATCATATTCTTCATGAGAATATTTCCTGTATTCTTCGCCCGCGTAAGTCCCGCCTCACAAAGCGCGAATCCTGCCTGCATAAAAACACCAGAATTGCCGCAACCAGGACCCAGATAACATCTGTTGCTGAATACATAATATCTCCTCCTTTTATTTTCCGGGTACAAAAAAGGTGCATCCCGGGAATTATATTCATTCCTCTGATGCACCTCGTTGTACCGGAAGGTATTTTTATGATAAAAGGAAAAGCGCTTCGGAAATTAATCCAAAGCGCCTTTGCTTTTATGCCTAAGACTTTACTCTTCCTTTTTTCTGTTGTCAAGCCGATGTTAAGATTTTGCTAAATTTTCTTATTTTTATCAGCCAACAGCGAAATTATCCTCACTTTTTCTCCGTTTTGACCATTTCAAGACTCGCTCACGAGTCTTGACGCGGGATTCGGGTCAGCTTTAGCTGAC
>DYCJ01000291.1 GCA_019418195.1 Clostridiales bacterium
GATAGATGTCGGCGGGCTTCATATTATAATATTTCTTTGCCCGGTAGATCCACTGTAGATTCAGAAGATCGATCTTAGAACCTCTGTCACGCATGAACAGTTCCAGATCAGCTTTCTTTAAGACCTTTTTTTGTTCCTTCCATGTGGAAGTAAAATAATAAAGGTCCAGTGTCAGGTTATAGTCATAAAGGGTGACATCCTGAGCGTCTTTTAATTTCCGCAGGGGAGTATAATATTCGGTATCTTTCAGGTTCTCGACGAGCTCATCCGTCGTCCGGGATGTGATAAGTTTCTCAATGGAGATCTGTGAATACCGGTCAAAAAAAGCACGCTTGTAATTCAGGTCAAATGGCTGCTTATAGTGATTGATCACAATCCGCAGACAATAATTGATCAGGTCGATTTCATAATTCTTCAAGATCAGTTTCATAAACTGGCGCTGTTTTTGTCCGCAGAACCGGTATAATTTTGTGTAATCATGATAAAGGGACTGGGTCAGTACCTTTTCGATATTTCCGCGGTGGATCTGATCCTCGGTCAGTGTGTCAAGAACAGCTGCATATGCAGTGTTTTTCCTTAGATAATCTGCAATCTCAGGGACACTGGACAGATTGGCGATCTCGACAAACTGTTCCGGTTTCAGCAGTCTGGCTTCCATTGCCCGGACTTTCGTCACAATCCCGCTGTATTCAAGTAAGTTCCCCATAGGCTACACCTCGGTGATCCTGCGCAATATTTCGCGGGCGTATTCCGTGTGTTTTTCCTCATATTCTTTCCGCAGAGAGCGGATCAGCTCTGTACTTGAGCCGCTCTGGCTTTCAAGAATCTGAGAGGTCTTTGTCTCAAGATCTGAGCGGATCTCATTGAGGCGTGCATTGGTCTTTTCGTCCAGGTCATGATCAAATGCCCTTTTCTTTTCGTCATATTCACGGTTCAGAACTTCTTTTTGTTCTTCGGCGTGTTTGACGATCGCTGAAGCTGCATCCTCGATTTCCGTCAATTTGTTTACAATAGAGTCCATATAAAGCCTCCTGTTTGTAAGAAAATCATAATATACTTTATCATACACCATTTGGTGAAAAATGCAAGTTAAGAATTGTTAGCGCAGAAACCGGAAAATATGTGTAAAATCGTTAAATTCCAACAACGTTTTGACCTCTTTTCGCCTGCGTGTTATTATGGTATTGGCACAAAAAGTGCCGGTAATAGTCTGTCAGATTCAGGGGAGGATAATGCATGAGGCTGAGAAATATACCAAGGGCAGAAGGAACGCTTCAGGCCCATAACATAGTAATAAAGAGACCGGAAGACCAGAAAGGCTGCTGGAGACAGGTATTTGGCAATAAACAGCCTGTCCACATTGAAATCGGAACGGGAAAAGGCCGATTTATCTTAAATAAGGCAAAGGCGAACCCGGATATTAATTTTGTCGGGATCGAGCGGTATTCCAGCGTGCTGCTTCGCGCTGTGGAGAAGTATGACACAGACGAGTTTAAAGATCTGCAGAATGTCCGCTTTATATGCATTGATGCAAGAAGGATCGAGGAGGTATTTGCCAAGGATGAGGTGGAACGCATTTATCTGAATTTTTCTGATCCGTGGCCAAAGGCAAGACACGCAAAAAGGAGGCTGACATCAGTGGAATTCCTTGAGAGATATGAGAAAGTACTGAAGCCGTACGGAAAGCTGGAATTCAAGACAGACAATACGGAATTGTTTAAGTTCTCGCTGGAACAGATAAAAGAAGCGGGCTGGACACTTCAGAACTTTACCTATGACCTGCATCATAATGAAGAAATGAACCAGGGAAATATCATGACAGAATATGAAGAGAAATTTTCCAGTAAGGGAAATCCTATCAATAAGCTGACTGCTGTGAGGAAGTAAGTAACGTAACAGGTCAGCCATCTGATACCCGGCACTTTTTGACTTACCCTGCATATAATGATTTATGACCGCTCAGGAGGCAGGTGTATATAGATGAAAAAAAAGTGCTGGAAATCATGTGTCAGGGAGATGTTCTACTGCAGACCGCGGCTTAACAGACAGCTGCTTTGTATCCGCAGTTCTATGCTGGATGTGTGTAAGATACTGAATTCGGGCATCTGTCATGGGTGTGATAAAAATGACCGGGAAGGCAGGTGCCGGAAATGATCAGGAAAATCAGACCCGGGCAGTTCGAAACAGAGGTGAAAAATTCACAGCAGCCTGTCCTGCTTGAGTTCTATGCTTCATGGTGCCCGAGATGTGCGATGATGGAGGATGTAGTAGAAGAATTTGCATCGGAAAACAGGGGCGGAATCAAAGTCTGTCAGATCGATGAAGCGGATGCGGTCCTGCTCATGGAGCAGTACGGAATCGACAGAGTGCCGTCCTTTCTGGCTTTCATCAAAGGAAAAGTGACGGGGGCGGTGACGGGAGTCGTATCGCGGGAAGTCCTGGAGAGGTTGTTTTAACGTAAGGACGCCGTTCTTTTTTCTACAGATTTAAATAAAAAGCGTGGCTGCAGATAAAAAACAGATGAAAAATGTAAAAAAATGCTTGCATTTTCATAAACTGTCGTTTATAATACTACTTGCGCTGTTAGTAAAGCACATAAGAGATGCGCGATTAGCTCAGCTGGCAGAGCACCTGACTCTTAATCAGGGTGTCCAGGGTT
>DYCJ01000292.1 GCA_019418195.1 Clostridiales bacterium
AACCATAATGACCCTCCAAAGCTGTAAGTCAGGATATACTTATTACATGATATCCTATCTTTTCCACAGTATTCTTTAAAACATCATCGTCAACTTTTCTGTCATAAGAAATCTTTGCTTTGCCGGATGCAAAATTCACATCTGCCTTTACACCGTCGATCTGATTCAGCATCTGCGTTACATTCATTGCACAGTGTGCACATGTCATTCCTGAAATTTTCATTGTTTTTCTGCCGATCACACGGCCATCCAGTTTCTTTTTCGGCATGTTCCCGCTGCCGGAACAGGTTCCTCCCGCCGGACAGCCGATGCACTTTACACCGCTTTTTTTTGCCTTTACTATGTACCCGACTGCACATCCGATCAGAACCAGGAGAATAAGAACTGCAATAATATCTGCCATAAATATCTTCCTCTCTGCATTGACGTCAAGAGGTGGACAAAGCAGGATACTCTGTCCACCGATGATCAATTATGATTATACCACATTCCTTGCATGCAGGCTGTACTCTGCCGTAAATTCTTTGTCTGACTTATGTATTCTCCATATGATGATAGCTGCAAATACCAGAATTGCGATCAGACCCGGAACGAATGCAGTTCCAAGAGCTCCTGTCGTAACAAGCGTACCAATCTGGTATACAAGAAACGCTACTGTATATCCGGTCGCAAGCTGGAGGCAGATACCGCCAAACAGCCATTTCCCGCTTTTCATCTCAGAATTCATAGCTCCGAGTGCCGCGAAGCACGGTGGTGTATAAAGGTTGAACATCAGGTATGCGAGAGCCGCCACCTTTGTAAGTCCCATAACTGTAGCCACTTCGCTTCCACTTCCGACCAGTGCAAGCTCATCTGTATCGATAAGATTCGTAACTCCGTAAACAACCGCAAGAGTACCAACCACATTTTCTTTTGCGATAAATCCTGTGATCGCTGCTGCTGCAAGCTGCCATACGCCGAACCCAAGCGGGATGAACAAGATTGCGAACGGATGAGCAATGCTTGCAAGGATGGAAGTTCCTTCTGCGCCTTCTTCCACAAGCTGGAACTGCCAGTTGAATGTCTGCATGATCTGGACAATCGTGTTGCACACCAGGATGATCGTTCCTGCTTTGATGATATATGCCTTACCGCGCTCGAGCATAGATACGCACGCTCTCTTCAGGCTCGGAAGTTTGTATTCCGGAAGCTCGATGATAAAGAAAGATTTGCGGTATTTCTGTCCTGTGATCCGCTTTACGAGCAGAGCCCCCAGGAGAACCAGAAGGATGCCCACCAGATACATAGTTGCGGAAACCCACCATGCATCTGCAAAGAATGCTCCTGCAAACAGAGCGATAACCGGGATCTTAGCTCCACACGGCATAAACGGTGTAAGCATCGCAGTTGTCCTGCGCTCTCTCTCGTTGCGGATCGTACGGGAAGCCATGACTCCCGGGATCGCGCATCCTGTACCGATGACCATAGGAATTACCGATTTACCGGAAAGACCTACTCTCTTGAAGATTGGATCAAGCACGACTGTCGCACGGGCCATATAGCCGCAGTCCTCAAGAAGAGCGATCAGGAAATACATTACCATTACCAGCGGGAGGAATCCCACAACCGCTCCAACGCCGCCGATGATACCGTCAACAAGGAGTGCGTACAGAAGCGGATTTGCATTCTCCATCAGTCCGCCGACCCAGCCCTGGAAGGTCTCGATCCAGCCGACCAGCCAGTCCGCGATCCATGTTCCCACCGTAGTCTGGGATATGTAGAACACAAGGAAGATCACGAGTGCAAAGATCGGAATACCGATGATCTTATGAGTAATAACAGCGTCGATCTTATCCTGCATATTTTTGTCTTTTGTAAAGACTTTTCTCTTCTCTACCTGTTTTACGATGCCGTTGACAAACTCAAAACGCCTTCTGTCGGCAGCCTCGACCGCATTCTTATCATGCAGATCGATATCTGCCTGGACGTAAGGAGCTTTCTGGCCTTTTCCCTTTAAGGAAGCCGCAGCAGCGACAACCTCTTTTAATCCTTCATGTCCTGAAGATGTAGAGACCGTCTTGATGACCGGGCATCCCAGCTTCTCGGAAAGAAGTTTTTCATCAATCTTCGTCTGCTTTTTCTCTGTTATATCACTTTTATTCAGAGCTACTACCACCGGAACCCCCAGCTCCAGAAGCTGTGTCGTAAAGAACAGGCTTCGGCTTAAGTTTGTTGCATCTACGATGTTGATGATCGCGTCCGGATTTTCATTTTTTACGTAACTGCTGGTGATACTCTCCTCCGAAGTAAAGGGAGACATGGAGTAAGCGCCCGGCAGGTCTACCGCGACCAGTTCCTCCATTCCGCCATAATAAGCCTTTTTAATAAGGCTTTCCTTTCGCTCTACCGTAACACCGGCCCAGTTTCCGACTTTTTCGTTTCTGCCTGTAAGTGCGTTGTACATGGTCGTCTTACCGCTGTTAGGATTTCCTGCAAAAGCAATTCTCATCTTACAATTCTCCTCCTTCATTCCGATTAGTATAAACTAACCTTGGTGCAAAAAAAATAGTAAAAATACTATTTTTCTTTTTTGTTTTTTATATTGAAATAGCTTGCGCTAAATCAGTATCAATATTATATCTTCCATCTTTGATAGAGACCACAC
>DYCJ01000293.1 GCA_019418195.1 Clostridiales bacterium
ATCCACAAAGGACAGCTCCATATCGATCTGTGTGAATTCCGGCTGTCTGTCGGCGCGCAGGTCCTCATCGCGGAAACATCTGGCGATCTGGATATAGCGGTCGAAACCGGAGCACATCAAAAGCTGCTTGTAAAGCTGCGGTGACTGGGGCAGCCCGTAGAAGCATCCCGGATGGATACGGCTCGGAACGAGATAGTCTCTCGCCCCCTCCGGCGTTGTCTTGCCGAGCATAGGCGTCTCAATCTCGAGGAATCCCTCTTCTGCGAAAAACTGACGTGTCAGAGTCATGACCTGGCTCTTCATCATCAGGTTTCGCTGGATATCCGGTCTGCGCAGGTCGAGGTAGCGGTATTTCAGGCGTACCTCTTCCTTCGTCTTACAGTTCTCTTCCACCTGGAACGGCGGTGTCAGTGACTCGGAGAGAATGCGCAGTTCACTGGGGAGCACTTCAATCTCGCCGGTCGCAATCTTCTCGTTGACAGCTCCGGAACGCTTCGCCACTTCACCCACAATAGCGACTACATATTCAGAGCGGAGAGATGCCGCTTTCTCAAGGAGCGCCGCATCTGTCTTTCCCTCTTCACACACAACCTGAATGATACCGGAACGGTCGCGCACATCGATAAACACGAGTCCGCCCTTGTTCCTGTTTTTCTGCACCCATCCCATAATGGTCACAGTCTCACCCACATTAGCCGCGGAAAGCTCCCCGCACCTGTGAGTCCTCTTAAGTCCCTGCATTGATTCAGCCATTGTACACCTCCGTAATATCTGTATATCCCTGTTCTGCAAGCTGTTCCTTCTGGAACTTCTTGTTCTTCTTCATATTCATGATCATGACCTGCATTCCGCCTGCACGGTCTGCTTTTGCCTGCTCCAGCACTTCAAGCAGCTTCTCCCGGGAGATTTTCTTCTCCAGAAGGTAGGCCTTCTTCGGCCTGCTCGTCGGCACCTGATAGCCGCGCTCGAGAAGAAGCATTACGATACGCTCGAATCCGATGGAAAATCCCACTGCCGGCGTATCCTGGCCGGTAAATTTCCCGATCATCTTGTCATAGCGTCCGCCGCCTCCTACCGAACCGCCGAACTCGTCCATGGAAATCTCGAAAATCGTGCCAGTGTAGTAGGACATGCCGCGCACGAGCGTGGGGTCGAACTTCATGCGGAAGTCCGCCTCTTTCTCCTGCTCCACACAGCTGATGATCATTTCCAGCCCATCCGCCGCCTCAGGCGCAAGATAGCCCTGTAATTTCTCCTTACACATGCGGACGCCCTCAACATCGCCCGTAATCTCTTTAAAAAGTTCAAGATACTTCTCAACCGATTCTTCCGCATAACCGTTCTCCTTCAGCTCTGCCGCCACGCCGTCCAGACCGATCTTGTCCATCTTGTCCAGCGTAATGAATACGCTGTCGTAGTCTTCCTCTTTAAAGCCGCTGTAGGCCGCCATCGCCTTTAAGAACCTTCTGTCGTTGATGCGGATCGTAAAGTTGTGGAAATCCAGTTTCCCGAGGAGGGTCGTTGTTGCCAGGATCAGTTCGATCTCCGCCAGGTTGGACGGATCGCCCAGAATATCGATATCACACTGCATAAACTGACGGAAACGCCCTCTCTGCGGCCTGTCCGCGCGCCATACATTTCCCATCTGCAGCGCCTTAAAGGGAGCCGGCAGCTCATTTGCATGGTTTGCATAGTAACGGGAAAGCGGCACGGTCAGATCGTAGCGCAGTCCTCCGTCCACGAGATCAGCCTCTTCCTTCGCCTCGTTGATCCTGAGTTTCTCGCCTCTCTTTAAGATCTTGAAGATCAGCTTCTCATTGTCTCCGCCCTGCTTGCTGCACAGATTTTCGATGTGTTCTACGCAGGGAGTCTCTATGGATGAGAATCCGAATGTCTTGTATGTGTCCTTGATCAGGCTGATAACATAATCCCTGACCTCCATTTCGGACGGCATCATGTCCTTCATGCCCGTGACCGGTTTCTTCTTCAGCGCCATAACCATTCTCCTTTTCGTTCTATCATTTCATCGATCCGCGCGATGTAATCGTTGATGCTCTTCACGTTTTCCGCGCGGACCAGATTCACTTCTTTTCCGCCATCCTTTATGATCGGGTTCTGCAGCAGGATCTTTGTAGATGCTCCCGCTCCCGCGGCAAGGATGGTCTGTTTTTCTTCCATAATCAGTATATTGTATATTCCAGCTTTGTCAAGTTCTGCATAGCCCACATTTTCAAAATTGCCGGCAATATTTTTCTGGCGGTACAGATAATAGGGAAGCAGCCCCATCCTGCGGGCACTCTCGTATGCTTTCTCAACCATCCCCGATATCTCCGCGTGGAGATCTGCCGTACGCCCCTCCTGTCCGAACCTTGCCGCACGCTTGATCGCGAGAGCATGGACGGTCAGGCTGTCGGGATGCAGCGCTTCGACCTGGCGGAGAGTATCTTCCATATCTTCCACCGTCTCGCCGGGAAGCCCGGCGATCAAATCCATGTTGATATTGTCAAATCCAAGCCTTCGTGCCAGCTTAAATGCCGTCACAGTCTGCTCGACCGTGTGGCGCCTGCCCACCAGATCCAGCGTCTTCTGCTGCATGGTCTGGGGATTAACGGAAATACGGCTCACAGGGTACTCTC
>DYCJ01000294.1 GCA_019418195.1 Clostridiales bacterium
CGATACATTTGACCGGAATTTTGAGTTCAGCGTAGAGCACGTGTCCTTGGCGAAACAGGCAGATGTGGTGATGATCGCACCGGCCAGCGCTAATGTGATCGGCAAGCTTGCTCACGGGATTGCGGACGATATGCTCACCACAACAGTGATGGCATGCAAATGTAAAAAAATGATCGCACCGGCGATGAATACGAGAATGTTCGAAAATCCGGTGGTCCAGGACAATCTTAAGACACTCATCCATTATGAGTATGAAGTCATCAGTCCGGCCGTGGGCTATCTGGCGTGCGGGGATACTGGCGCAGGAAAAATGCCGGAGCCGGAGCTGCTGCTGGAGTATATCCTTCAGGAGACTGCCTGTGAAAAGGACATGCAGGGGATCCGGCTGCTTGTGACAGCAGGACCTACGCAGGAAGCCATTGATCCGGTGCGCTATATCACGAATCATTCCACCGGGAAAATGGGGTATGCGATCGCAAAGATGGCGGCACGGCGGGGCGCTGCGGTGACACTGGTGACCGGACAGACGGCACTGAAAGATCCGCAGTTCGCAGACGTTGTGCCGGTGAAATCGGCAAAGGACATGTTTGATGAAGTGACCAGCCGGGCAGCAGAACAGGATATTATCATCAAGGCCGCAGCCGTGGCAGATTACCGGCCAAAGCATGTGAGCGACCAGAAAGTGAAGAAGCAGGATGGGAACCTAGTCATCGAGCTGGAGAGGACAGACGATATCCTGGCGCATCTTGGTGAAAACAGACGACCGGGGCAGTTCCTGTGCGGATTCGCTATGGAGACAGAGAACTTGCTGGAAAATTCCAGAAAAAAACTTGAGAAGAAGCATCTCGACATGATCGTCGCCAACAGCCTGAGAGTAGAAGGCGCCGGATTCGGCGGTGACACAAATGTGGTGACTATGATCACAGGGGCGGAGGAGATTTCACTCGGAAAAATGTCAAAAGAGGAGACAGCCTCCCACATCCTTGACCAGATCATGAAGATGCGGCAGAGCAGAGAGAACAGAAACTGAATAACGAAGCAGAAGACATTTCTGCGCCAAAAGTATTGTATCCCGTAAGGGAATGATAACAAGGAGGCAAAATCATGAACAATTCAACAACACAGAAACCTGCAGGAAGCAGATACAGCACGATGAGCATGGTCCAGGTGGCGATATTTGGTGCGATCATATGCATCATGGCCTTTACCCCCTTTCTGGGCTATATCCCGCTTGGATTCACAAGGGCAACGATCATCCATATCCCTGTTATTATCGCTTCACTGCTGATGGGACCGAAGAAAGGCGGCGTGCTCGGCTTTCTGTTCGGTCTGACAAGCTTTATCAATAATACGATCAATCCCACGGCTACGTCGTTTGTATTTACACCGTTTTACAGTATGGGCGAGATCAGCGGAGGTATCGGGAGCGTGATCATCTGTTTTATCCCGCGTATCCTTGTAGGTATCATTCCGTACTTTGTATATAAGCTGGTACTCAGGGTTTCAAGTGAAGAGACGAGAAACAGAGGCGTGTCCAATGTAGGTCTTGTGCTTGCAGGTATATCAGGAGCGCTTGTAAATACACTGCTCGTGATGAACCTGATATTTGTGTTTTTCAGAGAAGCCTACGCACAGGCAAACGAGGTGGCTGTATCGGCAGTTTATACGTTTATACTGTCCGTGATCGGAATTAACGGAGTTCCGGAGGCGATCGTGGCAGGTATCCTGACACTTTGTATCGGCAAAGTGCTCATGAAGAAAAATGTAAGAGAAAGGCTGGGATTTTAGCAATGATCTTGGCAATTGATATTGGAAATACAAATATCGTGATCGGGTGTATCGACGGAAAGGAATGCCTTTTCGTCGAGCGCCTTTCCACAGTCCGTACAAAGACAGAATTGGAATATGCTTTCGATGTGAAAAATGTGCTCGATATTTACCACATTAAGAGAACGGATATCGAAGGCGGTATCATATCGTCTGTTGTGCCCCAGATCACGACAGTGGCAAAGCTTGCAGTTGAGAAAATATTGAAAAAAGAAGTGCTCGTTGTAGGTGCCGGTATCAGGACCGGCCTTAATATCCGTATTGACAACCCGGCGCAGCTCGGCAGCGATCTTGTGGTAGATTCCGTAGCGGGCATTGCCGAATATCCTGTGCCTCTTCTTATATTTGATATGGGAACGGCGAATACAGTCTGTGTGATCGATAAAAATAAAAATTATATCGGCGGGATGATCTACCCGGGAATCGGGGTGTCGCTGGATTCTCTGACCGCACATGCATCCCAGCTGGGCGGCATCAGTCTCGAGGCGCCGGAACATATCATCGGAAAAAACACAGCGGAATGCATGAAGAGTGGAACAATCTACAGCGCCGCCGCTGCCATCGACGGAATCATTGACAGGCTTCAGGAAGAACTGGACGGTCAGGCGACTGTGATCGCTACCGGCGGGCTGGCAAAAAAGATCGTGCCTTACTGCAGGAGAAAGGTTATACTGGATGATAACCTGCTGCTCAAAGGGCTGGCGGTGATCTACCGCAAAAATAGGAAGTGAGATTCGTATTTGTCGGAGAGACATCCTATGATAAAGCGCCCGAAAATCAATCGGAT
>DYCJ01000295.1 GCA_019418195.1 Clostridiales bacterium
GTCCAGATGGAGACATTCACATACAACCTGTGCAAGATGTTCTTTTTCCATAGCCAATGGAGCTTCGTAGAGGTAGTCCACATCCAGATTCTGGAGGACATGGCTTGCCGGCAGGTTGCAGAACAGGGATATCTTGTCTTTCATACCGGCATCAAGAGGATACTCGGAGCGGCATACGATAATATTAGGCTGGATTCCCATTCCCTGCAGCTCCTTTACGCTTGCCTGGGTTGGCTTCGTCTTCATTTCCTGGGATGCCTTCAGATAAGGTATCAGTGTCACGTGGATCAGAATGACATTTTCAAATCCCTTCTCGTGCTGGAACTGGCGGATGGATTCAAGGAAAGGCTGGCTTTCGATGTCTCCGACGGTGCCGCCGACCTCAATAATGGCAATCTCAGTGTCTTTTGCCGCTGGATTTCGGTAAAATTTGCTCTTGATCTCATTGGTAATGTGGGGGATGACCTGAACGGTACCCCCGCCGAAGTCGCCGCGGCGTTCCTTCTGGAGTACGGACCAGTAGATCTTTCCTGTCGTGACATTTGAATTCTTCGTCAGGCTCTCATCGATAAACCTTTCATAGTGTCCGAGATCCAGGTCGGTTTCCGCGCCGTCGTCCGTGACGAAAACTTCCCCGTGCTGGACAGGATTCATGGTACCCGGATCAATGTTGATATAAGGATCAAATTTCTGCATGGTAACGGTATACCCCCGGGCTTTCAACAGACGCCCGAGAGAGGCGGCTGTTATTCCCTTGCCGAGACCGGATACAACACCTCCGGTAACAAATACATATTTTACTGCCATAATAGATGCCCTCCTGTGATTGAAAATATCTGGTGAACGAAAAAACAGTTCCTTAAAAAAGAGTACAGCCTGACTATGGATGGAAAGCCACACCGTTGTGGCAGGATCCATACATATAGTCAGACTGTCTGAAAAAAATACTTATATAGTATACAACAGAAAGTTTAGAAAGTACAGCACTTTTTACGAAAGAAATATATGTTCGTACACTGCCTCGCAGGTGAGCTGTACACCGAGTTTCTTAAAGATCTTGATATCTACATCTGAGAGCATGACCGAAGTGTGTGCCTGACACCCGTTCAGTTTCGGAAGCTGTGAGAGCGCAAGACGTGCCTCTGTGCTGTCAGCTGCGCTGGCAGAGAGCGCGATCAGTACTTCATCTGTATGCAGACGCGGATTTTTGCTCTTTAAATAGTCCACCTTCAGTTTCTGGATCGGTTCGATGGACTGCGGGGAGATGATGTGCCGCTCATGTTCAATACCGGCAAGTACCTTCAGTACGTTCAGAAGCAGTGCCGCGGATGCTCCCAGCAGATTGGTCGTCTTTCCGGTTATGATCTGTCCGTCATCAAGTTCAAGTGCAGCAGCAGGGCCGCCGGTTTCTTTTGCGCGCTTTAGCGCCTCGACTGCTACTTTGCGGTCTGCAACTGTGATGCCGGCCATATTCATGAGGAGTTCGATCTTATGCGCCTCTTTGTCAGAAGTTTCTCCCTTTGCCAATGCATTTAAGGCTGCGTAATAACGCCGGATGATCTCCTGCTTTGACGCTTCACGGCAGGCATCGTCATCACAGATACAATTTCCAGCCATGTTGACTCCCATGTCCGTAGGAGACTTGTAAGGACTTTCACCGTAAATCTTTTCAAAGATCGTGTTCAGGACAGGGAAGATCTCTACGTCACGATTATAGTTGACGGTTGTCTCACCATAGGCATCCAGATGAAACGGATCGATCATATTCACATCATTTAAGTCAGCTGTCGCTGCTTCATATGCAAGATTGACCGGGTGTTTCAGAGGAAGATTCCAGATGGGAAATGTCTCGAATTTGGCATATCCGGCATGGATACCCCTCTTGTGTTCGTGATAGAGCTGAGAGAGACAGGTGGCCATTTTTCCGCTTCCGGGTCCCGGAGCAGTTACGATGACAAGCGGACGCGTTGTCTCGATATAATCATTCTTCCCATAGCCGTCATCACTGATGATGAGCGGCACATTGGAAGGATAGCCGGGAATAATATAATGAAGATATACAGGGATGTTCATTTTTTCCAGTCTGTTTTTAAACAGAAGGGCGCTTTCCTGTCCGGAGAACTGAGTGATCGTCACACTCCCGACATAAAGTCCCTGATCCCGGTACGTCTGGATCAGACGGAGAACGTCCGTGTCATAGGTGATCCCGAGATCGCCGCGTATTTTGTTTTTTTCAATGTCTATTGCACTTATGACGATGACGATCTCAGCCTGGCTGCTGAGCTCTTTGAGGAGGCGCAGTTTGCTGTCGGGAGCAAAACCCGGCAGCACGCGGGAGGCGTGATAGTCGTCAAAAAGCTTTCCTCCGAATTCCAGATATAATTTGTTGTCGAACTTTCCGATGCGTTCACGGATATGTTCGGACTGCATTTTCAGGTATTTCTCGTTGTCAAAACCGATTTTCATTTTTTTCCCTTTCCTTTGTAGTTATTCTGTATCTATAGATGGATGGCGTTTTTAATACGCCGGACGATAACAGGACATACTTCGTACCCAGTATACTATCAAAAGTCATGGGTTTACAATATTTTCATAATGTTTTTGTTGATT
>DYCJ01000296.1:0-491 GCA_019418195.1 Clostridiales bacterium
TCCAGGCATTCGGGATGAGTTTCCTTTATCTGCCGGTACCCAGAAGCTTTCATATATTTTATTTCTTCTTTCTGACTATGACGACATTAGCTACAAGGTTCTCCTACAGAATCTTGCATGGACTGAAAAGGGGAATGGAAAGATCCGGGAAAAGACCGGTCAATACTATGGTGATCGGTGCCGGTGAAGCAGGGAATATCATTATTACTGAAATGAAGACAAGCCGGCATCTTAACCGTAATGTCGTATGTGTGATCGATGATAACCCGTCAAAAAAGGGAAAATATATCCGAGGTGTCCGTATTGTAGGAGATCGTACACAGATCATAGAGTGTGCAAAAAAATACAATGTGGATGAAATCATTGTGGCAATGCCCTCGGCAAATGCTAAAGATACCAGAGATATCCTTCGTATATGTAACGAGACTGAGTGTAAATTGAAAGTTCTCCCCGGAGTGTACCAGCTGATCAACGAGGAGGTAAGTGTATCC
>DYCJ01000296.1:501-2610 GCA_019418195.1 Clostridiales bacterium
ATCGACAGCATCGCAGGCTATGTCAGAAATAAAGTTGTTCTTGTTACAGGCGGCGGCGGATCCATCGGCAGTGAGCTTTGCCGGCAGGTTGCGGCTCACAGTCCGCGTATGCTCATTATATTTGATATCTATGAAAATAATGCATATGATATCCAGCAGGAATTGAAGAAAAAATATCCGGCATTAAAGCTGGAAGTGCTGATCGGGTCGGTGCGTAATACGAGCAGGATAGAGAGTGTCATGGAGTTGTACCGTCCTGATGTGGTGTATCATGCTGCCGCACATAAGCATGTGCCGCTGATGGAAGACAGCCCGAATGAAGCGATAAAAAATAATGTGTTCGGAACCTATAAGACAGCAAGAGCAGCAGATAAATACGGCGTCAAGAAATTTGTGTTGATTTCCACGGACAAGGCTGTTAACCCGACAAATATTATGGGTGCTTCCAAGAGACTCTGCGAAATGATCATCCAGACGTTCAGCAGATACTCAAATACTGAGTTTGTTGCCGTGCGTTTTGGTAATGTCCTTGGAAGTAACGGCAGCGTCATTCCTTTGTTTAAAAAGCAGATGGCAGAGGGAGGACCGGTTACGGTTACCCATCCTGATATTATACGTTATTTTATGACCATCCCTGAGGCGGTTTCACTTGTCATGGAGGCGGGAGCACTTGCTCGCGGCGGAGAAATATTCGTACTTGACATGGGAGAGCCAGTCAAAATCGCTGATCTTGCTAAAAATCTGATACGTCTGTCAGGATATACTTTGGGCGTGGACATGGATATTGTCTATACAGGATTGAGACCGGGTGAAAAATTATATGAAGAAATACTGACAAAAGAGGAAGGTCTCCAGAAAACTGCCAATAACCTGATTTATATAGGAAAGCCGCTTGAGTTTAATGAAGTTCATTTCCTGAGCCAGCTCAAAATACTTGAGGAAGCGGCTTCGAATGAAAGCAGGGATGTAAAAGAAATTGTCTCAAGTATTGTTCCGACATATAAGATCAAGCCAGAGGACAAGAAGCGTGATGAAGAAGCGTACAAGGAGCTTCTCAGCCTTGGAAAAGCAAGTCATGAAAAACCAGTAATGGAGGAAAAATAAAATGAAAAATATGCATATTGCTTTCTCCCCTCCGGATATAACGGATGAAGAGATAGCAGAAGTTGTTGATACTTTAAAAAGCGGATGGATCACAACAGGACCTAAGACAAAAGCGTTCGAAAAGCAGATCGCTGAATATTGTCATACCAGCAAGGCCGTATGCCTGAACTCGGCTACGGCATGTGCGGAAATGGCACTTAGAGTTCTGGGAATCGGACCGGGAGATGAGGTGATCACAACAGCATATACCTATACTGCTTCAGCAAGCGTTGTCTGTCATGTTGGTGCGAAACTTGTCCTTGTCGATGTACGGCCGAATTCCTATGAAATGGACTACGATTTGCTCGAACAGGCAATTACAGAGAGAACAAAGGCAATAATCCCGGTGGATCTGGGCGGGGTAATCTGTGATTATAAAAAAATATTCGATATCGTGGAAAGAAAACGCGCTCTGTTCCATGCTGATAATGAAATGCAATCTAAAATCGGAAGAATAGCAGTGGTTGGTGCTCATGCGTTTGGCGCAATGAGAAATGGGAAACATTGCGGAGAGATAGCGGATTTTACCAGCTTTTCTTTTCATGCTGTTAAAAATCTTACAACAGCTGAGGGTGGCGCGCTTGTATGGAGAGATATTGAAGGTGTGGATAATGACGCAATATATAAGCAGCTTATGCTTCTTTCTCTTCATGGACAGTCGAAAGATGCACTGGCAAAAACCCAGCTCGGAGCATGGGAATATGATATTGTTGCACCATCTTATAAATGCAATATGACAGATATCATGGCATCCATCGGCATAGCACAGTTAAAGCGGTATCCAGATCTGCTTAAGCGGAGAAAAGAGATTATTGAGATGTATAATGAAGGACTTGCAGACCTGGACGTAAGAGTGCTGAAGCATTACGGAGACGATTTTTCATCAAGCGGTCATTTATATCTTGTACGTCTAAACGGGAAAACAAGAGAGAAATGTAATAAAATTATAATTAAGATGGCTGAAGC
>DYCJ01000297.1 GCA_019418195.1 Clostridiales bacterium
AGAATGAAATTAAAAAATCAAGCATAAAACAGAAAAAATAAATATTTTGTTAAAATTTCAGAAAAAATCTAATAAAACATTTTGATTATCGTCCAATTTTACAAAATCATTTTCCCATGGTAGAATACAGAAGGATTAATAGATATAAGGAGACAGAATATGGAGACAGAAAGAAAGAACCCTGCAATCCTGATCTTTGCGGGCACGACCGAGGGAAGGATCCTGGCAGGATATGCATCCGCACATTCCGTAAGATGCTTCGTGAGTGTGGCAACTGATTACGGGAAAAGCCTGATCGGGCATCTTGAGAATATCACTCTCCTTACAGGGCGCATGGATGAAGAAGAAATGGAGCGTTTTATAGAAGAAAATGATATCCGGCTGGTCATAGACGCCACCCATCCTTTTGCCCGGGAGGTGACGATAAATATCAGGTCGGCCTGTGAAAAAGCTCGTACACATTCAGAAGAAATCCGCTATGTGCGCTGTGTAAGACCATTTGAAAAAAGGCCTTCATCCGGACAGTCGGCAGAGATATCAGAGACAGAAGACAGAGTGGCTGGAGGAGAACGCACCCAGGGGGAACGGATCATATATACAGAGTCTGTGCAGGAGGCAGTGGAATATCTGAAAAAAACGACAGGAAATATTCTGATCGCGACAGGCAGTAAAGAGCTGCATTTGTACACAGAAATTGAAAACTACAGGGAACGCTGTTTCGCAAGAGTGCTGTCCACGGAACCGGCTGTGAAGGAGAGCGTGAGGCTCGGTTTTGAAGGCAGTCATCTGTTTGCCATGCAGGGACCGTTTGCACAGGATCTGAATCTTGCCCTGCTGCGTCAGACAAAGGCGGCTTATTTTGTCACGAAAGAGACCGGGAAAGCCGGGGGCTTTGAGGAAAAAGTGGAAGCGGCGGAAATGGCCGGTGCGGTACTTGTTGTAATCGGGAGGCCCGACGAGACCGGCGAGAGCGTGGAGGCAGTAGAAGAAATGATAAAAGAGTATGCAGGGGAACAGAACAGATAATCATGGAACAAAACGGATCACAGAAGTTTTTTTACTCACTTGAAGAACTGATAAATGATGCTTTCGGACAGGATGTTTCTATTATAAGAATGGATCGTGCCCCGGGCGGGGATATCAACAATGCATACAGACTGAGCCTATCCAACGGGGATACTCTTTTTGTTAAGACCAATTCCGTCAATAACCTGAATTTTTTCCTGACAGAATCCGGAGGACTGCGTGCCCTTCGTTCCCTGAAGAAAATCGGAGTACCGGAAGTCCTGGGCGCAGGAACCGATGAACAGAGAGGAATTTCATTCCTTGCGCTCGAATATATAGAAAGCTCTCCCCAAACGCCTTCCTATTGGGAGACGTTCGGACATCAGCTCGCCGAACTTCACAGGACAGACTGTCTGGCTTATGTGGATTCCGAAAGAAGCGGAGCAAGATTCGGTTTTTATGAGGATAATTATATCGGAGCTACGCCCCAGAAGAATCACCCGAAAAAGACATGGGTTGAATTTTACCGCGAATGCCGGCTTCTGCCTCAGATTACCATGGCAGAGAAATACTTTGATATTACTGTGAGAAAAAAAGCAGACTGGTTGTTGGAGCATCTTGATCTGTATTTGCGGGAGCCTGAATTTCCGTCCCTGCTTCACGGAGATTTGTGGAGCGGTAATATGATGTGCGGTAAGGTTGGTATACCTTGGATCATAGATCCGGCAGCCTATGTAGGAGATTTTGAGGCGGATCTGGCCATGACGCAGATGTTCGGAAGTCTGCCGGAGAGATTTTACGCGGCATATAACGAGGTGAATCCGATCGACAAGACAGGATATGCGCGGCGGAGACATTTGTACGATCTGTATCAGCTCCTGAATCATCTGAATATATTCGGAAGTATGTATCTTGGAAGTGTTGTGGATATTATAAATATGTATGCCGGGGTCTGACAAAGGACAGGCTTGGATGACAGAGGAGAGAAAAATATGAGACTGTTTATTGCAATCCGACTTTCAGACGAAATGAAGAAAGCGCTGATCAACTGTATGCATGACCTGAAGAAACAGGGCGTGGAGGGAAACTATGTTCCGGCGCAAAATCTGCATATGACGCTTGCTTTTATCGGTGAATACAATGAACCGGAAAAAGTAAAGAAAGTGATCAAAAAGGTGCCAATGCCGGAATTCAGGCTCAACCTGTCAGAGAAAGGAAATTTTGGTAATATCCTTTGGGCAGGAGTGAAGGGCAATCAGAAGCTGAAAGCGTATGTAAAGGAGCTGAGATCCGCGTTGGATGAAGAAGGCATCCCATATGACAGGAGCAGTTTCGTTCCGCATATTACACTGATCCGGAAAGTATCTGCAAAGAAACCGTATCAGGTCCGTTTGGGCAAAGCAGTGATGACAGTGAAATACGCTTCCCTTATGAAGTCGGAGCAGAAGAATGGAAAAGTGATATATCAGGAACTCTGATAAAGCCGGCTGTCAGAGCGTTATTCGCGAAGCGTAACAGTTCAGGCGCGCCATTCGCAAAGCGTAACAGTTCAGCCGCGCCATTCGTAAAACCGCACTTCGTGCTTATTGCGGCTGC
>DYCJ01000298.1 GCA_019418195.1 Clostridiales bacterium
CCATGTCCACTGTGCCGGTCGACACATTTGTCTCACCGATCAGCCTGGAACGTGTATTCAGGAGCAGAAGCTTGAGCACCTCTCTGTTTCGATGGCGCATGTCCTCCATATAGTAACGCGCGATCGTTGTCGGTGATGAAAAATCCAATCCTTCCGCTGCCTCCTGGCGCGCGATGCGTTTTGACAATTCTGCCAGGCATAAGATCTGGATTGCTTTCACCTTTCCGATCCCGCGAACATGCATCAGACGTTCCAGATTCCATTGATGGATATTATGGAGTCCGGGATTTCCGAAGTCGGGATGCAGCAGCCTCCTCGCCAGATCCAGCGAATTTTCCCCTCGCGTGCCGGTCCGTAATATGACCGCAAGAAGCTCGGCATCCGTCAGATGTTCCGCTCCGAAGCGTTCGCATTTTTCATAGGGACGTTCTTCGTGATACATTTCTTTGATCGTATTGCTTTTTTTCATAAATTGATCCTTAGATCAGCGCGATGATACAATACAACGATTTATTTTAGCACACTTTAAAAAATGTGTATAGAGATTACCCATTAAAATTCTGTGAACTTCCGGATCAAAGTTTCAGCTACCTTGATTCCATCCATAGCCGCAGATGTGATGCCTCCCGCATATCCGGCTCCCTCGCCGCACGGATAAACCCACGGGATATTACTCCTGAAGCTGTCATCTCTGTTGATTCTTACCGGTGACGATGTTCTGCTCTCCACTCCGGACAACAATACATCTTCTCCGGCAAATCCCCGTATCTTTTGATCCATTGCCCTGATTCCATCCCGGATCGAGAACGAAAGTTCCTCCGGAAAGATATTCCTTACGTTACCAAGCCTATAATGTCCCTTTATACTTGGTTTTATACTCCCAAGTTTCTCTGTATCCTTATTCTCACAGAAATCCTCAAATCGCTGTACGGGTACACATCCTTTTCCTTCTTCCCATGCTCTTCTCTCCAGTTTTCTCTGAAACTCTACACCTGAGAGCGGATGGTCTGTCCCGTAATCCTGCGGCGTCACCGTCACGATAACAGCACTGTTGGCATTCTCTCCGGCCCGTCCATGATAACTCATGCCGTTTACTGCCAGACATCCCGGTTCCGAGGATGCATTGACTACATAACCGCCCGGGCACATACAGAACGTATACACACCTCTGCCGTTGTCCAGTTTTTCTGTCAGCTTATAGGAGGCTGCAGGAAGATCTCCTCTATTATCTCTCCCGTACATATTTTCATCGATCAGCCGCTGAGGATGCTCTACACGAACGCCTATCGCAAACGCTTTTGCCTCCATATCGAATCCGCGTTCGCAGAGCATATAAAACGTGTCTCTGGCACTGTGACCTATGGCAAGAACGGCTGCTCCTGCTCGAATCTTCTCCTCATCATTTATAATAAGTACTTTTTCTTCCGGGATCAGATCGGTCACCTGGCTGTGGAACCGGAATTCACCGCCCATTTTCTCGATTTCCCTGCGCATTGCCTCTACCACATCGATAAGGATATCTGTACCAATATGAGGTTTCTGTTCCCAAAGGATATCCTCCGGTGCACCGAATTTCACGAAAGTTTCCAGCACAAAGCGGTTTCTCCCTGCCGGATCTTTCACAAGAGTATTCAGTTTGCCATCCGAAAATGTGCCGGCACCGCCTTCCCCGAACTGTACATTGGAAGCCGGATCGAGCACTCCTGTCTCCCAGAATTTCTCCACATCTCTTTTGCGTTCTCTTGCCGGTGCTCCTCTCTCAATGATAAGAGGACGGTATCCCTCTCCGGCAAGAAGATACGCACAAAACAATCCCGCGGGCCCGCTCCCGATGATCACTGGTCTGTCAGACAATCTTTCTGTGCCGTGTTCCGGCACACTGTAAGGACGACTGGATACTTTCTGGACTTTTCCCTTCATGCTTTTCAATACACGTTCTTCATTCTTTATCTCTACATCGATCGAGTATACATAATAAAGTTCCGGTTTCTTTCGGGCATCAAGAGAACGCTTACGGATGTAGTAGTGACCTAAATCTTTTCTACTGATCCGCAGCATCTTTAAGAGCTTTTTCTCAAGCTGCTCCTGTGTATGTGTCACTGGAAGTTTCAACTGACTGATTCGCAGCATAATTGCATTTCCTGCTTTCTCTGATTCTATCTTTTATGATAACGTTTACCTGCATTTCATGTGATTTACAGGTATTCTACCGGCCGGCGGATACTCCTGTTTTTGTTCATCCCTGCTTCCGCCTCCTCCGGCGTAGGGTAGATCTCGTCCTCCGGAACTGCAAGCGCACCGCAGGAGCCGACGAACTGGACGAAATACTGACCGTCCTTCTTTGCACTTACTCTGGCACGTTTCACCATATCATCCTCGATCACATAACATGTATCTCCGATTCCGTATTTCATTTCTATCATCTCCTGTTCATCTTAAACTCATAATCCTATAGTTACTACTGGTCTGCACCGGAAGCAGCCTTTCCTGCCACGTACCCACTCGCCCAGGCAAATGTCAGATTATACCCGCCGCACATGCCGTCCACATCCAGGATCTCTCCTGCAAAATAGACTCCCGGCACGTAGAC
>DYCJ01000299.1 GCA_019418195.1 Clostridiales bacterium
GACAAATATATGGTATAATAAACGCATATAACTAGAAATGAGGTGACGCAATGTATAAAAAAGAAATGATTGCCATGCTGTTGGCGGGCGGACAGGGCAGTCGACTCGGGGTTCTTACGGCGAAAGTCGCAAAACCTGCAGTAGCTTTTGGCGGTAAATACAGAATCATTGATTTTCCGCTGAGTAATTGTATCAACTCGGGAATCGATACGGTGGGAGTACTGACTCAGTACCAGCCGCTGAGATTGAACACACATATCGGTATCGGTATCCCATGGGATCTGGACCGCAATGTGGGAGGTGTATCGATCCTTCCGCCTTATGAGAAGAGTTCCAACAGTGAATGGTACACGGGAACGGCAAATGCGATCTATCAGAATCTGAATTATATGGAGACCTACAATCCTGATTATGTACTGATCCTCTCAGGCGACCATATTTATAAGATGGATTATGAAGTGATGCTGGACTTCCACAAGGCAAATAAAGCGGACGTGACGATCGCGGCAATGCCGGTCCCGATGGAGGAGGCAAGCCGGTTTGGTATCGTTGTCACGGATAGTGACAGCAAGATCAGGGAATTTGAGGAGAAACCGGAGAAACCAAGCAGCAATCTTGCTTCCATGGGTATTTACATTTTCAGCTGGCCGGTGCTCAGAGAAGCACTCATCAAACTGAAAGACCAGCCGAACTGTGATTTTGGAAAACATATCATCCCTTACTGTCATGGGAAAGGGGACAGGCTCTTTGCCTACGAATATAACGGATACTGGAAAGATGTCGGAACACTGAGCTCCTACTGGGAGGCCAATATGGAGCTGATAGATATTATCCCTGAATTTAATCTGTATGAAGAATTCTGGAAGATCTACACAAACAGCGCGAATATTCCACCTCAATATATCGCGGATCAGGGCGTGGTAGATCGCTGTATTATCAGCAACGGTTCAGAAATTTACGGAGAAGTACACAGTTCTGTCTTAGGTGGCAGCGTGACGATCGGAAAGGGCAGTGTTGTCCGTGATTCCATCATCATGCAGGGAGTGACGATAGGCGAGAACTGTGTGATAGAAAAAGCGATCATTGCAGAGGATACAGTAGTCGGAGACAATGCGGTCATCGGAATCGGCAGTGATGTCCCGAACAAGTTCAAACCGAATATCTACAGTGGCGGGCTGGCGACGATCGGTGAGAATTCCGTTATTCCGGCCGGCGTACAGATCGGAAAGAATACCGCAGTCAGCGGCGTGACCGTTCCCGAGGATTATCCGGGCGGTGTACTGGAGAGCGGAGAGACATTGATAAAGGCAGGTGACAGAGTATGAGAGCAGTAGGAATTATCCTTGCAGGCGGAAACAGCAGGAAGATGCATGAACTGACTGCAAAACGTGCTGTTGCGGCTATGCCGATAGCCGGGAGCTACCGCGCGATTGATTTTGCGCTCAGTAATATGACAAATTCTCATATTCAGAAAGTCGCAGTGCTGACACAGTATAATGCAAGATCGTTAAATGAACATCTGAATTCCTCGAAATGGTGGGATTTCGGCAGAAAGCAGGGCGGCCTGTTCGTTTTTACTCCTACGATCACTGCCGATAACGGCTACTGGTACAGGGGAACGGCGGATGCTATTTATCAGAACCTTGATTTCCTGAGAAAATGTCATGAACCTTATGTGATCATCACCTCCGGTGATGCAGTGTACAAGCTGGATTATAATAAGGTACTGGAATATCATATAGCGAAGAAAGCAGATATCACGGTTGTGTGCAAGGAACTCGGTCCGAATGAAGATGCAACGAGGTTCGGTACCATCCGTATGAATGAGAGCTCCAGGATTGAAGAGTTTGAAGAAAAGCCGATGGTGGCACATTCACAGACTGTATCTACAGGGATTTATGTGATCCGCAGGAGACAGCTCATCGATCTGGTCGAACGGTGTGCGGAGGAAGAGAGACACGATTTTGTAACCGATATATTGATCAGGTATAAGAATCTGAAGAAGATATACGGTTATAAAATAAACAGCTACTGGAGTAACATCTCAACAGTAGATGCATATTATCAGACAAATATGGATTTCCTGAAGTCGGAAGTCCGCAACTATTTCTTTAAAGAGCTTCCGAGTGTTTACTCAAAGGTGAGCGACCAGCCGCCGGCAAAATATAATCCCGGTGCTGTCGTAAAGAACAGCCTTGTGGGAAGCGGGAGCATTATCAACGGAACGGTAGAAAATTCCGTGATCTTTAAAAAAGTATTTGTGGGAAACAACTGTGTGATAAAGAACTCCATTATTTTGAATGATGTATACCTTGGGGATAATACTTACATTGAAAATTGCATCGTCGAGAGCCGTGACACGATCAGGGCGAACACAAGGCACGTTGGAGAAAATGGTGTGAAAGTTGTAGTTGAAAAGAATGAACGATATGCATTATAGCCCACAGGTAATGCAATAGAGAAAGGAGACCTGGAGAGTATGCAGATCACAGATGTACGTGTACGCGGGTGTTTGACAGTTACATAACAGAAAAATAGCTTGCAGGCCTTATAAAACCTG
>DYCJ01000003.1:0-2965 GCA_019418195.1 Clostridiales bacterium
ATCCTTTACATCTTATCACACTATCGCGGGAAATGGAATGAACTTTTACTTCCATACTTCCTGCATGAGTCTCATTACATTTCCGTATGCAATCTTATCCAGCTGCCGAGAGGTGATTCCCTTTTTTCTCATTGCATCCCATACTCTCTCTATATCCTCGACTCCCCGTATACCGTCCGGAAGGGCAGCCGGATCGAACCCGTCAAAATCTGTCCCCATGGCAGCCACATCTTCTCCGCCTTTTTGCAGCATCCATACTGCATGTTCTGCTATATCTGCCGGAGATGCCCTGCTCCTTTCACTCAGGAATTCGGAATAGAGGTTCAGGCCCGCTACACCTCCGTTTTCTCCCAGTGCCCGCAGCATCTCATCGCTTAGGTTTCTCGGATGCCGGCACAGGCTCCTGGCATTTGAATGAGAGGCTGCGACCGGATATCTGCTGTATCTGATGCAGTCCCGGAAACCGCCGTCTGACAGATGGGAAACATCCACGATCATCCCAAGCTCATTCATCCGCTCCACAGTCTGTATACCAAAGCCTGTAAGACCTTTTTCCATAATATTTCTGTCACGGCTGTTTGGGTATCCGATGCAGTTCTCATAGTTCCACGTAAGCGTCACAAGGCGTATTCCCTTTTCATACAGATCATCCAGCCGGGACAGCCTGCCATTTAAAACGCCTCCCTCCTCTACCGTAAGGATTCCCGATATCCTGTCAGCCTCCTGATACATCTCTTCGGTCATTTTGATAACAGCCTCATATGCTGCATCCCATCTTTCACTGTCTTCCCGTCTGACCAGACGTCCTATGTTCCCTGCTTTCCCGGCAGATGGACCGGCATACCCTGCCGCATTTACATAGCATGCGAAGAATTGTACCGCAGAATCTGTTTGTCTGAGCCTCTCTGCATCGACACACAGATGATTTCTGTACAGGCTCTCTTCCGTAGTTTTATCCTTCTCTTTGATTTTTATGATCTCACTGAGAGTATCACAGTGCATATCGATCCATTTCATGACTGTTTTCCTCCGTTTTGTTCCGGCATAAAACCTGATTTTCTATTTTAATTTTATGATATGACGTCGAAGCCAAAAGCTCCATGTATAATCATCCTTTTTCTTACATACTCTATCATACATCATGCAGTATTTCTGTCTAAAATATATCTGTAAAGGAGAAGTTATGGAACCCAAAATCGGAATCATTGTCTGCGGATTTACCGGGGACCGTCAGTTTGTCACTAATCCATACATCCAGTCCGTACGATATGCAAAAGGCATTCCTGTCATACTCCCTCTCGTACGGAGCGATCGCCTGCTTGACGAATACACAGGACTGTGCGACGGATTCCTCTTCTGCGGCGGCGGTGACATCACGCCTCTGCTGTTCGGGGAAGAGCCTCAGACGGGGAACGGAAGGACTGACATCACTGTAGATCTGTTCCAGATCCGCCTCATGAAACGTATCCTCAAATCCCGCAAGCCTGTTTTGGCCATCTGCAGGGGAATGCAGATCTTAAGTGTCGCCTGCGGAGGCACGATCTGGCAGGACATATCCCTGATTCCCGGGCAAACGCTCGACCACATGCAGCAGTCAGCGTCCCGCAGCGAAGTAAGCCATAGGATCCGCACGGAACGCAGCAGTCTTCTCCGGGAATATATCGGTTCCTGCCTTTTTGTAAACAGCTTTCACCATCAGGCGGTCAATTCTCCCGGAAAAAACGTAGCCATCAGTGCCCGTGCCCAGGACGGCACCATCGAGGCAGTCGAGATAAAGGGACATCCTTTTGCCATCGGCGTACAATGGCATCCTGAATGTATGTACCGAAGCTCTTCCGAAATGCGAAAACTTTTTCATGAATTTGTCCTGCATTCACTCATAAACTGAGAGAATTTCGGACATACTATCTCCTGAATCCATATAAAGCAAGGAGGGAATGACAATGTCAGAGATTTCAATTCTTGATCTTCAGAATCTGCGCCATCTGATCGGCGGTTATTCGACCACTCACTGTAAGATGACAGACTATGCATCAAAAGCAGAGGATCCGGAGATCAAAAAACTGTTTCAGGATGCAGCCGATTCCGCTATGAAAAACAAACAGGAGCTCATGAAATTCCTGTAAACCGGCAGGAAACCTGTACCGGATCCTTAACGGGACACGGACAGAAACGCAGCACTATGTTAACAGCATACCATATCAGACGTAAAAACAAAGAGAATCTAATTCAGCGAGGTGTCAGAATGGACGAAAAAACAATGGTAGCCGACGCTCTCGTCGGTATAAACGGAGAACTGAAAATGTTCGGAGACATGATCCCGCAGACGGAGAACAAAGAACTGAAGCAGTGTTTGAAACAGATCCGCAACCAGTGCGAGATGTCTCAGGAGAAAATGTACGATGCAGCCAGAGAACGCAGTTACTATATCCCGGCTGAAAAAGCAACACAGGCAGAGATCGATCATGTAAAATCCATCGTACAGACAAAATAGTAATTAACCCGACGCAAAAAACAGACAGTCTGCAGAGAGGAGATATCCACAGCTTCCGTTTCTCCGCAGACTGCCTTATAAAATATAATGCTCAATTGCTTTTGCCGCACCATCATTCCGGTTAGTCTCCGTAATATGATCTGACTGTACTTTCAGTATATCCACCGCATTTCCCATAGCGATCTTAAGCCCGGACGAGGCAAACATTGACAGATCGTTTTCGCCGTCACCGATGCACGCGATCTCTTCCTGTCTGATCCCGAGATGTCCTGCCAGCGCGGCCAGCGCATTTCCCTTCGAGGCATTCTCCGAATACACCTCTACATAGATCCCGGTATAAGCTGCATGCAGGGAAGGATAATCCCTCAGTATCGCTCTCACCTTCTCTTTTGCTCCCGGAAGAAGAAAATAGAACTGAAATTCTTCAACTTCGCAGTCATTTCTGTGGATAAATGCTTCCATATCCCGGAC
>DYCJ01000003.1:2975-5143 GCA_019418195.1 Clostridiales bacterium
ATCCCGGACACAGTAAACGCCTTTCGCATCTTTTCCGTATATCAAAAGTCCCGCCGTGGTAAGAAAACGCCCCTGCAGAAGATATCGGTGCCTGACATGCGAGGCAATCCCCATTCCTTTCCTCCTGCATTTCTCCAGGAGTGTCAGCGCGTCTGCACGCTCTACAGACGCCCGGAAAATATTTTTCCTTTCACGGATATCCGTTACCCTTGCTCCGTTCGAGCTGATCACGTAACGAAACAGCCCTTTATTCGCATGGTCATCCGGAGTCCCTGTCCTGCGGAGGGTTCCCGCCGCCAGCCGGTGGGGGATACATTCCAGATTCCGCCCGGTAGCCGGCACGATAATAATTCCCTTTTCCGCTGCTTTTCTTAAGGCACAAAGTGTTCTGTCCGTCATGCGGCTCCGCCCGTCCAGACAGGTGCCGTCCATATCAACTGCAAGTAATTTTATCATGATAGTACCGCCTCTCTTTATCCATGAGGTATTCTACCACGTTTCCGGGCTTCCTTCTATCCCTTTGTACTGTATATTCCGCTTCCGGAATATCTCGTATCTCCGATTTCCGTTATCCCCTCCTGCACAGTACCGGAATCCAGCACGACAATATAATCGTAGTTTTCCTGTGACTCTTCCAGAGTCTTTTCATCCAGCCGGTCCGTCACTTCTACATTTTCTGCCCAGAGATAATACCTGCATACATAACGCACCTCTCCGTCTGATACCTGCCCGTTTTCATCCGAAGCAGCGACAAGGTATCTTCTCTTATCAGCCTCACCCTTTTCATACCATCTGTCCCCGATGACCTGCTCCGCCTGCCCGGGAAGTGAGTCATTCCATCCCTGTCGTATGCTGATCAGACCGTTGATCTCAGAATAGAGAAAATTCACTCCCAGCAGAAAAGTCGTGAGGACTGCATATTGATATCTCCGTTTTGCCCCCGGAGAAGAATATGCCCTATACGCGCCCCGTTCGTCAATATCCACAGCAAATGAATTCTCTATATCTACTGTCACCCCCATAAACAGCATACCGGTAAAAAGCACCATGATACTGCATGCATACCGGTCGAATCCGGCAAGGCGGAGCGCTTCGTCCTCCGGCATGGTATACAGATACATATACAGCATTCCCGCATAATAAACAGCAGTCACAATATATCCAGACAGGAGGGCCCAGCCTAGTCTCCAACGCTGCTTCAGCCGCAGCCGGGCATAGAGTACCGCTGCAACAGCTGCCAGACTGCACAGAAGAAATACCTGAAAGGCACGCGTTGACGGATCAGAAGCTGTCCGCAGAAAATCCTGCACAATGCGTTCATGAAATATTTCCGCAGCAGGATTAAACTCCGCGGTATGAGCAGCCCCGAACTCAAATTTCCCCTGAAAGCCTGCCAGGTCGGTCCGCAAATGATACTGCCATGCCAGAAAAGGAAGTGTCCCTCCTGTGACGATCAGGCACGAATATAGAAATTGTTTAAATATCCGCTCGTTCTTCCCTGTATAGAACTTTTCTGTGCGAGGCTTTCCCCTATGGGGCTTTTCTATGTGGAACATACTCCACAGTACAAATAGCCCGGCTGTTCCTGCAAAGAACATCCCTGTACCTTTTACGATCCCTGTAAATCCAAGAAGGATGATCTCCAGTATACATAATTTCCCTTTCTCATCTCTGTACCGATATGCCGCTGCCATAGACGCCATGGCAAGAAGCGGGAGAAGGAAATCCACCAGAAGATTATTGATCCGGATGGTCAGATTGAGGTAAGACAGAAAAGCACATCCCATCGCAAGGAAAGAATACAGCAGGAACCGTCTTCTCTCCTTTATGATACCGAATACTGCAAGAAAACAGGAAAATATGTTGCTGTTCTGTGCAAGGAGCATCACTCCCTGGGAGTGTCCGGCAAAACGGCATACATAATAAATGAACACACTGCTCCCGGGCGGATAGTCCCGAAACGAGATCAAAGCGTCATCGTTTCCCGGGAAACTCCCTTCCGTCAGCAGATATTTTACGATCAGAGCCCAGTGTGAGAAATTATCGTAATGAAGCAGCCGCAGATTTACTGTAAGGATGATAAACACTATGATACCAGTGGCAAAACATACTCCAAACAGACTCCATGCCGGGAATCTGATCGTACCCTTTATCACGCAGTATAGAAA
>DYCJ01000003.1:5153-15599 GCA_019418195.1 Clostridiales bacterium
AGTCCTGCCAGAAACACCAGATCTGCCGCCAGCGCCAGCCGGCCGAAAAGCCCGCCCCAGAAAAGGATAAGACTGATTCCCGCCGCACAGATGACCGGCACAAACCAGATTTTCACCTTTCCGAACCGATAAACAGTAAACAGAACTCCCCACAATGACAGGAGAAACAGAAGTATTTTGATCATATCCATCATGTGCTCCATCTGCTCACCTCTCTTTTCTTTTTCCCCACCGTCTCTGAACATTTCGGGACACCTCGTCATAGAGCGTCATCCACGGATCGATCTCTCTGGGAAGCGAATGTTCTCTGTCATGGATGATCTGGAGCCAGTTTCTCCGGTCTGTCTCATCTCCCGGGCTGACAGAGGCTGTGACAAACCATTCACCGCTCTGCTCTCTCCTGCTATAAGCACATACAGCATTTAACAAGGCACGGTAATACTTCGCAGTAACCGAAATACTAAACTTTTCGCCCTTCTTGATCCGAAATTCTTTTCCATTTTCATCGACTCTTGGATCTGTAACCCGCAGGGCAATTCCCTCCTCCGAGACATCCACGGTCTCTCCACTCCATGTTCTGTCCCCAACCGCTGCTTCCGCCTTTTCCACAGCGCCGATCCGGTCTGAGATGCGTCTGGATTCTCTGCCCATCATAAAGAGAACCGCATATAATAGCGCAGTCAGATTATGACCAAGCCAGAAGATGATAACACTGCTGTAGATCAGTGCCATTCCGTACTTTCCGCGGATAAAATGCAGCAGGGAGACTACCGTCAGTATGATCAATATTCCGTGCGGGATCAGATAGCGCGCTCCCGCTGTCTTCCGTCTCCGTTTCTTCTTGTCTGTCACTTTAAATTTCCGTTGATGGATTCCTACGGATTCCATGAGCACCGGTATGATGAGATACGGGGCCAGGATCGTATCTATAATCTGGCTCCACCGCACATTCCGGATATTTCCACTGAGATATTCCACGGAGATACGGTAGGACAGATGGGAAGGAAACCAGAACAAAAGAAGTTCCCAGAATCCGCACTCTACGAGCCGGAACCCGGACAAAGCGAACAGGATTGGTGCAAGGATAAAGATCATCCTGCACAAAAATGTCCACCAGTACAGATATGCATTCAGATAGGACAATCTTGCAGCCAGTGGCAGTTCCCGTGTAAAGACCGCGTTTGTATTCTGTATACTCTGGATCACACCTCTCGCCCAGCGCACTCTCTGTCCGATCATACTTTCCACTGTGGTAGTTGAAAGCCCTGCCGCCAGGACTTCAGATGAAGCGTAAGTCACGTATCCTGCCTTCTGAAACCGCAGACTCGTCTCAAAATCTTCCGTTACGGTATCATAAGGAAACCCGCCGATCTCCTCCAGCGCGGTCCGCAGGATCACAGTATTGCTCCCTGTGTAAGCGGCAGTATTTGTCGCATTCCTTAAAATATTTATCTCCCGGGAGAAGAAATCCTGTTCATTTGGAATATCCTTTTCCGAAAAAAGATTAAACTGGAAGAGATCCTGATTGTAGAAGCTCTGCGGAGTCTGCACCAGTCCCATACGTACATCAGGAATAAGAAAATAGGGAACGGTCCTGACCAGAAATTCCCGACGGGGTATCATATCCGCATCAAATGTGGCGATCAGCGGCGATGAAGTATACGCGAGGGCATTGTTGTAATTGCCGGACTTTGCATGTCTGTTATCTGCAAGTCCCAGATACCCGGCTCCCAGCCGCCCGGCCATTTCCTTTATCTCTCTGCGGTTTCTGTCATCGCAGACATAGATATGGACTTTCCCTTTATCCGGATATTCCAGAAAGGTGCATGCATTGACCGTTTTGTACAAGAGTTCCGGGGATTCATTGTGGGTGGCGATGAATACATCTACATCGGGGAACAATGCATCAGGCACATCCGGCAGCGGGATTTCGTGATCTGCACTTTTCATCCTGCTTACCATCAATTCGATCATTCCGGCAGTGGTCACGGTCTCCGCCGCCGCCAGCGCTATCCCCGCTGCTGCCTGCAGGATTCCCGCGCTCCACGGGATCGTAAAGAAAATCCTCCAGATCAGGTACACAGATGAAAGAATTATCGTCAGTACAAAACTTATGTTCCGTTTTCTCTCATCGGATACAGCTCCCGCTGTTCTTCTATAAACCATTGCCTTTTCCGTCCTTTCCGTGTCTCCTGAATATCCTGTTTTTCTGGATTTGAAAAGACAGAAAGAAAAGCAGGATATCGCATGGGATCTTTACTGCTGCCGGTTCCAGCCCTGACAGAGAAGAAACGGCAGATACAGATATCGCAGAGGCAGCCATGATCCCGATACAAAGCAGAAAATAGGCCAGCGCTTCTCTTCCGTATCCGCGTGTATTTCCGGCCTCTGCTGACCCGAACACCCATTTTTTGTTGATCGTAAAATTCACCGCCGAAGACAGAAGCCGTGCTCCCGCTGTCGCTGCCAGGATCCTCTCAAACTGTCCTGCCCTGAGAGTCCTCTCAATGATCCAGAACAGAAAGAGATCCAGAGATGCGCAGAAAAGCGATGACAGGATAAACCTCACCGGTTCATAAAGCAGGGCTGCCATCACCCGGATACTGTCCTTCACCGGCCGGAAATGAGTCCCTTCATTTTTCTTCTCATATACCGTCTCGATCTTTTCCGTGCGGACAGGAATATCCTGCTTTGCGCACACAAGAAGCACACTGGTTTCATACTCGAACCGCTCGCCCGGCACACGCAGCATAAGTTCCAGGAGGCTGCCGTCAAATGCCCTGAATCCGGTCTGGGTATCCTCTAAATATCTCCCTGACAGGATACGGAACAAGACAGAAGAAAACCTGTTGCCGAATCTGGATTTCCACGGCACCTGCACCCCCGAAAAATCCCTTACTCCCAGGATCAGTGAGCCCGGATACCGGCGTGTCATTTCAAGAAGCCTCACGCCGTCATCAGGAAGGTGCTGGCCGTCACAGTCTGCACAGAGGATCCGGACGTCAGATTTATCATACCGGACAGTATCCGCCTGCTCCGCTATCTGCCTGCGTATATGATCAAATCCGGTCTTCAACGCCCTTCCTTTCCCCTTATTCTTATCGTGATGCAGTACTGTACAATATCCTGTCCTTTCAATCTGATCAAATATCTTCCGGTAATCCCTCCCTGACCCGTCGTCTATGACAATGATCTGCGCAGGAATCCTTTCTGTCATTTTCCTGATCCTGAGGTACAGTCCGGCCTCCGGTTCAAATGCCGGAATAACGATATATATTATTTCCATATACTATCACTCACCTCCAGCCATATCATCCGTACGGAAGATCCTGCTCCTGGGGCAATCTGTCCTGCACATGATACACTCCCTTCTCATACATGAGACCAGCGTATCATTGATATAAAACTGGTCTTTACCCATATATTTAGAAATATACAGGGCAGTATCCGCGCACTGGTACAATTCCCGGTAATCTCTGGTCCTCCCGTCCACCGGCACAGCACCGATACTTGCTGACAGCTGATATTTCTCATGACTTTCCGCCAGTGTCCGGTGGATCTTGTCAAGAAGGGCACGAAATTTATCTCCAAGTGCCTCCGATGACACTTCATTACAGATCATGACGACGAACTCGTCTCCTCCGAGCCTGCCGATCACGTCTTCGCTGCGGAAAGCGGCAGACAGACATCCTGCAAATTCCCTGAGTATCTCGTCCCCCGCGGGATGTCCCTCGCTGTCATTGACCCGTTTAAAATTATCAAGATCGAGCAGGACCATGGCCCCTTTGCGGTTTTCTTCTCCTAAGAATGTTTCCGCCCGGCGCTCGAATCCCGTCCTGTTATAAAGTCCTGTAAGCCGGTCGTACTCTGCTTCCGACCTTGCCTCGTTCAGCTGGTCCTCCATCCGGTCCATTCCGCGCGATTTCTCTATATATTCCTGCTCCAGCTTAAAGATCATCTCTACGAGAGGCTTTAATTCCGGTATCTCGCTGTCATCTTCATACATATCCTTCTCGCCCCGCAGGATGCTGTATATCCCCTCTTTTATCTTTATGAAATGACCAAACAGATATTTTCTCAGATGATGGCGGATCAGCAGGACAGTCAGCAGGCTGATAACAGTAATTCCCGACAATCCGGTCCAGAATGTCCGCTTTACATTGTCCGTAACACGGTCCAGGTCAGAAAAGGCAGTCAGATAAATATCGTCAAGCTCCCTGACCACGGCATTCTGATATTTGCCGTTGATATAGAGCAAAACTGACTCATCTTTCGGCAGTATTGTAAGATAATCCAGCAGTTCTTTACCTTCGTCCACATTTCGTATGCTGATCTCCTGCTGATTGTTCTCCGTCATTCCTAATATCTTCCCATCCGCCTTTTCTACAGCAAAGATACTGGTAGTGTATTCTGTTGTTGCCTGTCTTAAAATTGAATCTATCCGGCTTTGTATGTCCTCCTGTCCCGAACCTGTCTCCCAGTTTTTTTCTGAAGACCGGGTGTAATTACTTTCTACATTTTCCAGAAGCTGGGACAGGTACTGTTCGTTTTCGGATCTGCCTGCGATATACAGACTGACCGAAAAAATAAGGATAAACATGACCGCCGATACCAGATATATCGCTGCAAGTTTCCGGTACAGCCCCTTCATATCCGCAGCTCTCTTTCCCGGAATATCCCTCCTGCCACGCAGGAGTCCCGGACCTGCTGCCATTTGATATACTGCTCTTTCGTCAGTGGTCCCGAATAATAGTACCCCTGTGCCAGATAACACTGATGACCAAGGAGGAAGCATATCTGTTCCTCCGTCTCAACCCCTTCCGCCACTACTTCCAGCCCCAGTTTTTTTGCCATGGCGATTGTTGAGGCCAGAATAATCTCAGCCTTCGGGTCTCCGATACGTGCCACAAAATAGCGGTCAAGTTTCAGGATATCGAAACAGCTCTCCTGCAGTGCTTTCAAGGAAGAGTTTCCCGTCCCAAAGTCATCCATGGCGATCTGAAATCCGTTTTCACGCATCTGCTCCACAAAGCCGGGCAGTCCGTCTTCCCCTTCGTCTGCTGTCTCCGTGATCTCAAAAAACAATTCCTCTCTGGTAATCTCATACTCCTCTGTGATCCTTTTCAATTTTCGGGTAATCCCCCGCCTTCCGGCCTGGAGTCTGGACAGATTCACGGACACAGGACCTAAAGCAACCCCCTGTTTTCTCGCCTGGCTGATATCTCTGCATACATTTTCCAGTACTTCCTCGTCAAGCCGGACGATCAGTCCCAGTTCTTCCAGGGGAGGCACAAATGCATCCGGTCTCACCAGGCTTCCGTCCTGTTTCTGCCAGCGGACAAGCGCCTCCGCTCCACAGTGTTTTCCTGTGCGCATATCTATCTGGGGCTGATACCAGACATGAAATTCACCGTTTTTTATCGCTCCGTGAAACTCCTGCTCCATAATAAATAAGTAGTCTTCCACCATATGCTCCTCCATTTTCCTGCATAATTAGTGTGACTGAAAAAAAGGAAATTATGTATCCGTATGTTCATAAAATTTAACCGCTTTCTCATGGCAGCGGTTCTTTCCGAAACGAAAAGAGTGTACCGTGCCGGCTCATTTTAAGCCGGCACGGTACACTCTTTTCTGTTCTTTTCTATTCGTTTGTAAATATAAAAATCTCAGCTTATGTCTATAGTCTCCAGATCATCCGGCACATACAGATTCCCACTGTAATACTTTTTTCCCTCTGCAGTATATCTTGCCTTACGTGATCTGATATCAGAATCTTCTGTATGATACAGGACCAGGTTATCCACATGCAGCTGTTCAGCCGCAGTACACGCATCTTTTACGGTTGAATGATGCTTCTCATACGGTGCATAACGTTCTGCCCCGGACTCAAGGCAGAACGCCTCATGGAGCAGCCATTTACTCCCCTGTACATACATACGCTCTGTCTCGTTATAGGGCTCATCGCCACAGCAGCTCAGTTTGACCTTCCGGTCCAGATACATGGTAAATCCATGCTGCTTCGTCTTAGTAGAATGTATATTAAAGAAAGTTGTCTTATGTCCTATGATCTCATACACGTCCCCGTCTGAAACCGGGACAAATATGATCCGTTTCCCGATAAACTCTGTCTCTTTTTTCGAGAGAAGCATATGTGACATATCATCCAGGATACATAATACTTTCTTGTGTCCGTATATCCTGACTTCTCCTTCGTATTCCCCCCGCTTCAGCGCCTGTGCGATCACACGGATCACCCACATGACCCCCAGAATGTGATCCATATGCTTATGCGTCACAAAAATATCATGAATATCACACCAGTCAATGCCGGCAGCTTTCAACTGCTTCAGAATGCCGTTTCCGCCTCCGCCGTCAACAAGAAAATGATTTCTGTCATCACTGAGCGCAAAACATGTATTATAACATTCTGTTACAAGGGCATTTCCCGTTCCCAGCATTGTCAGTTTCACCGCCACATCCTCCTTTTCCTGACCACATCTGTTTTCTCTGTTATTATATTTTTTGTGTTGCAGCGCCAGATATTCAATCCTGCTCCCCCGCAATTTCTCTTGCGACATATACACCGCTGGCCGATGCATGGGACAGGGAGTGTGTCACGCCGCTTCCGTCTCCGATCACATAAAGTCCTTTGTGGATCGTTTCCAAATGCTCGTTCAACTGAACTTCCATATTATAGAATTTCACTTCTACACCGTAGAGCAGCGTATCATCGTTTGCCGTTCCCGGAGCGATCTTATCAAGCGCATAGACCATCTCGATAATGCCGTCGAGAATACGCTTCGGAAGCACAAGGCTTAAGTCTCCCGGTTCCGCAGAGAGTGTCGGGCGCACGAATCCTTCCTCGATCCTCTTTGCCGTACTTCTCCTGCCGCGGATCAGATCGCCGAATCTCTGGACAAGCACTCCGCCTCCGAGCATATTGGAAAGACGCGCGATACTTTCGCCGTATCCGTTGCTGTCCTTGAAAGGCTCTGAGAAATGTTTCTCCACCAGCAGGGCAAAGTTTGTATTCTCTGTCTGCTTCTCCGGATCCTCATAGCTGTGTCCGTTGACTGTCACGATACCGTTCGTATTCTCATTCACCACTATTCCGTAAGGATTCATACAGAACGTCCTTACTTTATCCTCAAACTTCTCCGTACGGTACACGATCTTGCTCTCATAGAGTTCATCTGTCAGATGCGAGAAGATCACAGCCGGAAGTTCAACCCTCACGCCGATATCCACTCGGTTTGACTTGGTCGGGATATCAAGACCTTCACATATCTTCTCCATCCATTTACTTCCGCTCCTGCCGACAGAAACAATACACCTGTCACATTCATACCCGCGGCCTGCGCTCATCACTTTATAGCCGTTACCCTCAATCTCCAGATTATCCACGTGGCTGTTAAAATAGAAGTCTGCTTTTTCTTTTAGCTCGTCAAACATATTTTCCAGAACGATATAATTGATATCTGTTCCCAGATGACGCACGGATGCATCAAGCAGTTTCAGCTTATTCTGCATACACAGCTTCTTGAACTTTGTGCCTGCAGTAGAATACATCTTCGTCCCTTCACCGCCATACCTCACATTGATCTCATCAACATAGTTCATTAAGTCGATAGCTGTATCTTTTCCGATATATTCATAAAGCGTGCCGCCGAAATCATTAGTTATATTATATTTTCCGTCCGAAAATGCACCTGCCCCGCCGAATCCGCTCATGATCGCACATGTTTTACAGTTGATACAGCTCTTTACTTTCTTACCGTCGATCGGGCATTTCCTTTTCTCCAGCGGATTCCCGGATTCGAATACAGCCACTTTAAGCTGCGGCGCCTTCTGCATCAGCTCATATGCTGCAAAAATCCCTCCCGGTCCGGCTCCTATTATGATCACATCATATCTGTCCATAGTATCTTTCCTTTCTTAAATATATTTTAAACAGCGGTGCTTTTCTCTATTCCTCCTGAAGTATGGTCTGTACTGCTTTCTTTGTCTTCGGGAGCCAGAACTGTACAAGCGGTCCGGTGAGGAATACAGCAACGATCGTACCGGCTCCTACAGTACCGCCCAGGATAAATCCCAGCACTACAAAGAACAGGTCACATGCTACTCTGACCCAGCGAAATTCCGCAGATTCGATCTTATCTGTAAGTATCACAGCCACCAGGTCATTCGGCCCTGTACCCGCATTACTGTTGATCACGACGGACATCCCGGCAGAAAGTATCACACAGCCGGCTACCATACTGACAACACGTACCGGCATTCCGGCACTTTCATTAATAAACCTGCCCAGCATCCATGTAAACAGATCGATGATCGGTCCTCCGCAGAAGGCACATACAACTGTTCCCGGCTTCACATATCCCTTTGTGGTCAGCAGCATGATCACCATAAGAATACACAACACGATCACATGGACTGTACCTACCGTCAGGCCGAACACTCTGGACAATCCCTGAATAAATACTGTAAAGGTATCTGTTCCAAGCTCTGACAATAAAAACAAAGTCACGCCCAGGTGGGCGATGGTCAGCCCGATCAGCAGTATGATCAGCGCTTTCACCCAGTCTGACGCAGTTCTTCCCGATGTATCAGAAGCAAATTTTTCTTTCTTTTTACCCATAACTATC
This sequence comes from Clostridiales bacterium, assembly GCA_019418195.1. GTDB lineage: Bacteria > Bacillota > Clostridia > Lachnospirales > Lachnospiraceae > Mediterraneibacter. The sequence continues at coordinate 13,799 of DYCJ01000003.1, forward strand.
ATTCCCTGCCCTTGTTTTATTCAATTCATCCGATCGGATAGGGGAAGATTTCCTTCCCCTATCCCCGCGATACCACGGGCAGCTTACGGCAAAGCCGTTCGCTGTCCGTTGCCCGGCAAATGCCTGCTCGTGCAAGCACGGCAGCCGCTTGCCGGGCTTATCGCACAAAAAACTGCCGCCCTGTTCCTCTGAAAGGTCCGCGGGACGGCAGTTTTTCTTCAATCTGATAAGCGGGACTATTCAACTTCTGAAAACTGGTCTTTTCCCACTCCGCACAGCGGACAAAGGAAATCTTCCGGAACATCTTCCCATTTTGTGCCAGCTTCAATGCCGTTATCCGGATCTCCTGCCGCCTCATCATAAATGTATCCACATACGTCACATACATATTTCTTCATAGCCTGATACCTCCTGTGATCAATATAAAAATATTCTTTCTTTTCTGCTGAAATATGCGGGGAATCTTCCCTTATCCATAATACCGCGTGTGCAGAAAAGGAAAGGCGCTTTGCGCGATTATTATACCATACCCATAATACATTTTCAATGTTCTTTTGGCTCTTCCTTCAGCCCCAGGATCCCGCCTGCAAGGATCTTCACATCATCAAAAATATAATCAAATGCCCCCGCCTGACACATATTGATGATCACCATGCCGATCGGGACGGCAAGGATCATCCAGAGGATTCCGCCCATACGGTAACCGATATAGAGAAGAATAAGCGTGACCAGTGGATTGAGCCCTACGCTGTCTCCTACAAGTTTGGGCTGAAGCAGCTGATGGACTGCCTGTGTGATCACATAGATCACTACAAGCGCCACCGTCATCTTATAATCACCCATGAAAAATTCATAGAGCGCCCATGGGATCATCGCCGTTCCCGTGCCAAAAAAAGGAAGAAAATCGAGAAATGCGATCAAAAAAGCCACAAGAACAAAATATCCAGTTCCAAGCATCCCCAGACCGACAAGCAGGATCACAAATACGATCGCCATGATCTTAAACTGCGCTTTGAAATATCCTCCCACAGCATACCTCAGATTATCGATCACAAGCGTCATCCTTTTTTGTATGGATTCAGGTGACACTTTCTTCATCCAGTTAAGCACTTCCTCACGCTGCACGATAAAGAAATACGCTGACAGTACCGATACGAGGAAACTGATCAGATAAGAAGGCACTCTCTTGGCAATATTTCCGGCCGCTGTAACTGTCGGTTCACTGATATTTGAAACAACATTTCCCATATACTGGTCAAGATTCTCTACTACTGCGTTCCAGCCGTTCTGGATTCCTGTCGGCAGACGCTCAAAAATACCCGAAAGTGTATCTCCGATCTGTCTCAATCCTGTCTCGAGCTGTGCGTACATCTCAGGGAAATTCCGGATCAGATCACTGATCTCCGCCACAAGCCGGCTGATCCCAAAGTACAGCGCCAGTATAATGCCGGCCAGCACCAGTATAACGATGAGGGCAGACCCCAGTTTTTTCACGATCTTCAGCCGTTTCTCAAGCCAGTTGACAAGCGGCGCCGCGATAGCCGCAATGATCCATCCTATGACAAACGGCATAAGAAACCTCAGCAGATTCCATCCTGCGATCACAAATGCGGCAGTGGCAAGGAGACTGAACAGCAGTCGCAGCGCCACCTGCCAGTATGGACGATTATTCTCCATCCTGTTCCTCCATGCTTATCCCAAAACATTCTCTCTCAATCAGTTCCCAGATCTCATCCCGCCCCTGTTTTGTCGTTGATGAAAACGGGATTACTTTTGTACCCGGGATGAGTGACAGGCCTTC
>DYCJ01000003.1:15609-30375 GCA_019418195.1 Clostridiales bacterium
TTAACATGTTTCTGTACTTGCGAGCGTTTTATTTTGTCAAGCTTTGTTGCAATAATGACCGGCTGATACCCCTGTTCAACCACCCATTTGTACATCAGCCTGTCATTGGCAGAGGGTTCATGCCGGATATCGATGAGCAGGAATACTGCCCGGAGCTGCTCTGAGCCGTGCAGATACCGCTCGATCATCTTCCCCCACTGTTCTTTCTCTTTTTCGGATACTCTGGCGTATCCGTAACCCGGCAGGTCGACCAGATAGAGACCGTCATTGATATTATAGAAATTGATCGTCTGTGTTTTCCCCGGTGTTGCCGAAGTACGCGCATATGCCTTCCGGTTCACGAGCGCATTGATCAGGGAAGATTTTCCTACATTCGATTTTCCCGCAAATGCGACCTCCGGTTTGTCATTTACAGGCAGAGTACTAGTAACTCCGCACACTGTCTCCAGATTAATACTTCTGATTACCATATCATTCTCCTGTCAATGCTTTTTCCAGCACTTCATCCATATTCTCTACCGGTATGATCTCCAGACCTTTTGTGATCTCGGAAGAGAGTTCCTCCACATCCGCCACATTATCCTTCGGCACGAGCACTGTCCTGATCCCGGCGCTTTTTGCTGCGAGCAGCTTTTCCTTAAGCCCGCCGATCGGGAGCACACGGCCGCGGAGGGTGATCTCACCTGTCATTGCAAGATCTGCCCTTACTTTCTTCTCTGTCACGGCAGACAGCATGGCTGTCGCCATGGTGATACCGGCGGACGGTCCGTCTTTGGGTACAGCTCCTTCCGGTATATGCACATGAATGTCATGTTTCTCAAAGAAGTCTTCCGCTATGCCATATTTACAGCTGACGGAACGGATATAACTGATTCCTGCCCTCGCAGATTCTTTCATTACATCTCCCAGCTGTCCGGTCAGCATCAGTTCGCCGCTTCCCGGCATCACATTTACTTCGATCTGCAGCGTATCTCCGCCAACGCTTGTCCATGCCAGCCCCCTCACGATACCGACTTCCGGAGCCGGATTCGCCATCTGGTATGTATATTTTTCTTTTCCGAGGAATTTGTGGATATTGCGGTCTGTGACGCCGATCTTCTTCCGGTCTGTCGTCAGGATCTCTTTTGCGGCTTTCCTGCACACATTCCCGATCTCACGTTCCAGCTGGCGCACACCCGCTTCCTTCGTATAATTGCGCGCCATTTTCCAGATCGCATGTTTGCTGAAGGTGAGCTGTTCCGATGTAAGACCGTGTTTTTCAAGCTGTTTCGGGATCAGGTGTTCCAGAGCAATATGCAGCTTTTCATTCTCCGTATAACTGCTGATCTCGATCACTTCCATACGGTCGAGCATCGGTCTCGGGATCGTCTGAAGGGTGTTCGCTGTAGTGATGAACATTACTTCCGACAGATCCAGAGGCACTTCCAGATAATGATCCCGGAATTTACTGTTCTGTTCGCTGTCCAGCACTTCCAGAAGAGCTGAAAATGTATCTCCCTTATAGTCTGTGCTGACTTTATCGATTTCATCCAGAAGCATGACCGGATTTTTCACTCCGGCAGTCCGGATACCGTTGGCGATCCTTCCCGGCATCGCACCCACATATGTCTTCCTGTGACCGCGGATCTCAGCTTCATCACGGACGCCGCCCAGAGAAATACGCACGTAAGGCTTCTTCATTGCACGGGCCAGAGACTTCGCGATAGAAGTCTTTCCGGTTCCCGGCGGTCCCGCAAGGCAGAGGATCGGACTGTCACCTTTCTTTGTGAGGGTACGCACCGCGAGAAATTCCAGAATACGCTCCTTGACCTGTTCAAGACCGTAATGGTCTTCATCAAGGACTTTTTTTGCGTACTCAATATCATTATTATCTTTTGCCGCCTTATCCCACGGCATCTCAAGCAGCGTCTCGATATAAGTACGGATCACCCCGTTCTCTGCCGGAGAGTTCAGGGAACTCTTGAAGCGGTTGATCTCCTTCTGCAGCTTTTCTTTTACTTCTTTCGGAGCCTTTAACTTCTTCAGAGAATTTTCAAACTCCTCTGCATCTGATATCGTGGAATCCTCTCCCAGCTCTTCGCGGATGAGTTTCAGCTGCTCTCTTAAAATATATTCCCGCTGATGTTTGTCTACGCGCTCCTTGACTTTCTTCTGGATCTCCTCTTTGATATTCATGATCTGAACTTCATTGACCAGCTTAAAACAAAGTTTCTCATACCGTTTCCAGAAGTCCGTCTCATTCAGTATTTCCTGCTGATCCGTATAGTAAAGCGGAATATTTGCCGCGATCTCATCCACCAGCTTTTTGATTCCTTTGATATCAAGGAGCTGGGCTACGGATTCCTTAGACATCTTCCCGTTCTTTGCGGCATATTCGACCAGCATATCCTTGAGGCCCCGTTCCATTGCTTCACCATTTAGATCTTCCGGTATAGTCAGATCTGCATCATTTATGATTTCAACCTGAGCGCGGAGATACGGGTCTTTATATTCAATTTCCTTAAGTCTCCCTCTCACCTCACCTGATACCAGTACCCTTACAATATGCTTCGGCAGCTTGATGATCTGTTTGATCGTTCCCACTGTACCGATCTCATATACATCTTCTGCTCCCGGATCTTCGGTATCGATTGATTTCTGGGCTGTCAGAAATATCTTCTGTTCTTCTACCATTGCCTCCTGGACTGCGGCGATGGAACGCTCTCTGCTCACATCGAAATGCACGACCATCTCCGGCATGATCGTCATACCCCTGAGAGCGACCATGGGCAGACTCTTTATCTCGTTGTCCATTTCATCTCCTCCTGTAAGTCAATGATTTACGCTGTCACGACAGGCTTATTGTACAAAGGGCGGGTGCACATGGGATTTACCACTGCACCCGCCCCACGGCTGTATCTATACCATATCATGTCTTCTCTGTACATATGCTGGTTATATACAGCTTTTATTTCTCCTCACCACTGTCACGCACTTTCAGATGTCAGGAATGATCTCCGTTCTTCTCCGTCCCGCAGATATAACGGTTCACCTGTTCCCAGCACTGTCTCCTTCGTAATACGGCACTCTTTGATCGTCTCATCCGACGGAACACGGAACATCGTATCCATCATGATATTTTCCATGATGGCGCGCAGTCCTCTGGCTCCTGTTTTCCGTTTAAGTGTTGTCTCTGCAATGGCTGTAAGAGCGTCCCTGTCAAACTCGAGCTTCACTCCGTCGAGTTCCAGAAGCTTCTGATACTGCTTCACGATCGCGCTCTTCGGCTCTGTCAGGATCCTGATCAAAGCTTCCTTATCCAGAAGATCCAGTGAAACCGTGACCGGAAGTCTTCCTACCAGCTCCGGGATCAGACCATATTTTACAAGATCCTGCGGAAGTACCTCATGGAGCAGGACATCCATATCATACTCATGCTTTTGTGCGATTTCTGCATTAAATCCAATGGACTTTCTGTCAAGACGGGTCTCAATGATCTTATCAATTCCCTCAAATGCTCCGCCGCAGATGAACAGGATATTCGTCGTATCAATCTGGATCAGCTCCTGATGCGGATGCTTTCTTCCGCCCTGCGGCGGTACAGATGCAACAGTTCCCTCTATGATCTTAAGAAGCGCCTGCTGCACACCCTCTCCGGAAACATCTCTTGTGATAGACGGATTCTCTGATTTTCTTGTGATCTTATCAATCTCATCAATATAGATGATCCCGTGTTCAGCCCTCTCGATATCGCCGTCCGCTGCCTGGATCACTTTTAGAAGAATGTTCTCCACATCTTCTCCCACATATCCTGCCTCTGTAAGCGCAGTGGCATCCGCGATCGCAAATGGAACGTTCAGGATCTTGGCAAGTGTCTGGGCAAGCAGCGTCTTCCCGCAGCCGGTCGGTCCGAGCATGAGAATATTGCTCTTCTGAAGCTCCACACCGAGATCCTGCTCTGCCATGATCCTTTTATAATGATTATAAACTGCCACCGAAAGGACCTTCTTTGCTTCATCCTGTCCGATCACATAATCGTCAAGAAAAGCTTTCATCTCCTCCGGAGTCAGAAGATTGATATCATCAAATGCCCTGTCGTCGTTATAATCCAGTTCTTCCTCAATAATTTCCGAACAGATACCGATACATTCGTCGCAGATATATGTGCCGTTTGGTCCGGCGATCAGTTTTCTCACCTGCGCCTGAGTCTTGTTACAGAATGAGCATCTCACGATATCATCCATCATTTTTCCTGCCATATTTTTTCACCTCATACCGCTGTCTTAGTGGTTTACGATCACTTCATCGATCAGACCGTATGCTTTTGCCTCTTCTGCAGACATAAAGTTGTCACGCTCTGTATCGGCTTTGATCGTCTCGAGAGACTGGCCTGTATTTGCAGCCAGGATCTCATTTAATTTTTGTTTTGTACGGAGAATGTGCTCCGCTGCGATCTGGATTTCAGTCGCCTGTCCCTGTGCGCCGCCGGACGGCTGGTGGATCATGATCTCTGCGTTCGGCAGGGCAAATCTCTTGCCTTTTTTACCGCCGGAAAGCAGGAACGCTCCCATGCTTGCAGCCATACCGATGCACACAGTAGAAACATCACACTTGATATACTGCATCGTATCATAGATTGCCATCCCGGCTGTCACGGATCCGCCCGGGCTGTTGATATAAAGCTGGATATCCTTATCCGGATCATCCGCCTCGAGGAAAAGGAGCTGTGCCACTACCACACTGGCCGACACATCATTCACTTCCTCACCCAGAAAAATGATCCTCTCCTTTAAAAGTCTTGAATAAATATCGTAGGACCGTTCACCACGGCTTGTCTGTTCAATGACGTAAGGTACTAAACTCATATATTATGCCTTCTTTCTTCTACAAAAGTACTGAAAGGTGCACCATGCGGCACACCTTCCGATCAACCTGCTTAACCCTCTACTGCCGCATCTGCAATGAGTGTCACTGCCTCCTGAACTGCTATATCCTCTTTCATCTGTTTCTTCTCATTGTCGCCCATGAATTCTTTGAGCTTGTCAACTTCCATCTGATAAGCATCTGCCATCTTCTGGAGTTCCTCTTCCAGACGTTCATCTGACACTTCAATGTTCTCTGCAGCCACAACTGCCTCCAGTACAAGTCTTGTGCGGATGCGTTTCTCAGCCTGCGGTCTGAACTCTTCCATCATCTTCTCTTCATTCAGTCCTGTAAACTGGAAGTACTGCTCCAGGCTCATGCCCTGCTGCATAATACGGCGTGCAAAATCATCAGACATCTGTCTTGCCTGAAGATCGATCATCGGCTCCGGAATATCAATCTCTGCATTGGCAACAGCCTGTTCAACTGACTGGTCTTCTCTCTTCTGTTTTCTCTCATTTTCCTTGCGCTCTTTGATCTTAGCTTTTACTTCAGCTTTGTAGTCATCTACTGTCTCGCTTGAATCGGAAACATCTGACACAAACTCGTCATCCAGCTCCGGAAGTTCTTTTGCCTTGATCTCATGGACCGTACATTTAAATACCGCATCTTTCCCGGCAAGATCTTTTGCCTGATAGTCCTCCGGGAATGTCACTTTGACTTCCACTTCTTTACCGATTTCGGCACCGATGAGCTGTTCCTCAAATCCCGGAATGAAAGAACCGGATCCGATCGTCAGCGGATATTTCTCGCCTTTTCCGCCTTCAAAAGCTTCCCCGTCAACAAAGCCTTCAAAATCAAGTGTTACCTGATCTTTATCCTGAACAGCCCTGTCTGTCACTTCGATCGTTCTCGCATTGCGCTCGCGTTCTTTGTCGATTTCCTCGTCAACCTCTTTCTGCGTGACTCTTGTAGAAACTTTATCCACTTTCAGTCCTTTATATTCACCGAGTGTCACCTCTGGTTTCACCGCAACCTCTGCTGTAAAGATAAACGGCTTTCCTTTCTCAAGCTGTGTGATCTCAACTTTCGGCTGTGATGTGATCTCAAGCTCACATTCGTCATAAGCTTTACCATATGCCTCTGATATCATATGATTTGCAGCTTCATCATAGAACACTTCCGGTCCGTACATCTTCTCAATCATCTGACGCGGAACTTTGCCTTTACGGAATCCCGGAAGGCTGATTTTGCTGCGCTCTTTTAAGTATGCTGCCTGAAGCGCCTTCTCCACATCTTCTGCTGAAACTTCAATCGTCAGCTTCGCCATATTATGCTCTAATTTTTCTACCTGTAAACTCATTTTCTTCCTCCTTGCATGCGCAAAGTTCAAAATTGCCCCATTTTTCGCTTAAAAACTATATCAGGACACACCTTTGCAGTCATTGAAATAGTATAGCACATAAAACGGCACATTTCCAGTATTTTATTCGTATACAACAGATTTTCTGATTTCTTCTGCCTTTTCATCTCCGCAGAGGATTGCTGTAAGCCTGAGCGCAAACGGAATCGCAGCTCCCATTCCCCTGCCGGTCGTAATATTCCCATCCGTAACCGTCGGAACTTTCAGGACCTCACCACAGTCAAGCTCTTCCTCAAAAGACGGATATGCACATGCCTTTTTCTCCTTTAAGAGCCCCAGCTCACTCAGAACAGTGGGCGCAGCACAGATCGCTGCAAGATATTTACCCTGGCTGTTAAATGAGAGGATCTGTTTTCTCAGCCCCTCATGGGCTTTCAGGTTCAGTGTGCCCGGCATTCCTCCCGGCAGCACCAGCATATCTGCATCTGCAATGTCTGCTTCCTCAAACACTTTATCCGCCTCCACGATGATACCGTGGGATCCGTTGATCTGCTTTCTTCCCATTACTGATACGGTCTCCGTCTCAACGCCTGCCCTGCGCAGGATATCCACAACTGTCAGACCTTCGATCTCCTCAAATCCGTCTGCGAGAAAAACACATACTTTCTTCATTTCTTGATACCTCCTGTTTTCACTATGATTATATCATTGATCGATCTTCTCTAATATTCTGTAAATCGTATCCTCATCTGCCTCCAGCTCTCCGGCTATTTCCGAAACCGACTTACCTCTTGAAAGCTTTTTAAGTACCTGCTGAGTTAAAAGCTGTTCCCTGCCCTGCTCGATTCCTTCTTCTCTTCCTCTCTCTATCCCCTGCTCGATTCCCTGTTCTATTCCCTTTTTTATTCCGATTTCCTCCACATAATCACTCAAGTTGCACATCTGGTTCAACTCCTCTCCCATATCATTTTCCATCGGTATATCGAATTCATTCTCCAATTGATGTATTTTGGCTTTTGCCTTAATTCCCGGTGCCAGCAGAACACCCAGCATCTTCGTCAGCCGGTTTCCCTTTTTCGAATCAGGATTCAGACAGATCCATATGCTGTACACCTTTCGGATATTATCGTAATCTCTTCCGATAAATTCAATTCCTTTCTGTGCTGAAAGCATCCGTGCCCCGTAAAATATTCCTCTCGTTGTAATCGAATATCCCGGACGGAATTCCTTCTGAGCTTCCACATTAATGATCAGTTTAATCCTTTCTTTCTGTCGGGCATAATATACAGAAAACCGGATATCATAACAAAGCTCTCCTTCGCCCGGCACCGAATCCTCTTCGGATTCTCCTGTGATTTTTTCCGGCTCACGCAGGTTCGTTCTGCCGGGCAGGACGCTGATTTCCGATATGCGGATATCGCTGCCAATGCAGGTCTTAATCTGACTGATTGGCATGTCTTTAAATTCCTCAGCAGCATATTTCAGGATCCATGCGAGAATTATCTTGTTTGCCAGAATCCGTTTACAATATGTATGTACTGACTTTTTCCTTCCGCCAGAGTAAGATCTCCGGCAAGTTCATTTTTCATAGACTTTTCCCTTTCTTCATTATAACGAATGTATCCAACAGTTACAAGCAGTTGATTTTCGCCTCTGAAATGTGTAAGGCAAAGAACTACAAGAATCTCTGGCGGCATAAGATCCGGCGAAACGCCTGCCGCTTAAGATAATATAAACCTATCACATTTTCTGTTGAAATACAATATGTTTCAATTATAATAGGAACCAAGAGCATCATCAGAACATCGCAATCATTACGGCTGCAAAGCCTGCAGCCAGTCAGGAGGAAATTATATGGAAATCGAACGCAAATTCCTGCCGGATATGGAGCATCTTCCGTTTCAGCCCGAAGATTATCCCTGCCGTCAGATCGAACAGGGGTATCTCTGCACAGAACCTGTCGTGCGCATCCGGAGGGACAACGATGAATATTTTCTAACATATAAGTCAAAAGGTCTCATGGTACGTGAGGAATACAATCTTCCACTCACAAAGTCCGGTTATGAGCATCTACTCACAAAGGCGGATGGACGGATCATCACTAAAAAAAGATATGTGATCCCGCTTGAAGACAATCTGAAGCTGGAATTGGATATTTTTGAAGGAGATCTTGCTCCGCTTGTCATCGCAGAGATAGAATTTCCCGATGAAGAAACAGCCCGGGGGTACCAGCCTCCCGAATGGCTCGGAGAAGATGTGACATATTCTGCTCTCTACCACAACAGCACCTTAAGCCGGATATAATCATTCTATTTTACCTAATAGCAAAAGCAACGTTTTGTTGCTTTTATTAATAGATTACTCATTCTGTTGCATAACACCTTATTTACAGGAAATATTGATATAATGATGGAGAATTTTTTGTAGTTTCCTGTAAAAGGAGGTGTTTCCGTGGCTAATATCCAGCTGGCAGCAAATTTGCGCCGTCTGAGGAGCGATCATAATTATACACAGGCACAGATCAGCGATAAACTGAATATTTCACGGCAGGCATACTCTAATTATGAGACAGGTAAACGAATCCCGGACCTAGATATCCTGATCCGGATCGCAGATATCTATCATGTCACACTCGAACAGCTCATCTTGCAGCCCTGCACCGGCACAGGCGTTATCAATCAAAATTCCGGCCCTTATTATATTGGAATGGAAGTAGAAACCGCTGATACGATATATCTGGCAAAAGACGAGGTGGAACTTCTGACCCATTACAGAAATGCAGATGAAGATGACCGGAAACTGACCCGGAAAGTATTGAAAATCTAAATTCATGTTTATCTGAGAGACATATTCTCGGTAAAACGTCCGAAAATCACTCAGATGCAGTGGATTGACTCACATATCCGGCACGGGCGGGGAGGGCTGTATCCGACTGATTTTCTGCGTTCATCCGATTGGAAGTGTCTCCCCGATAATCACGAAATTTACAGAAAATTGATTGAAAAGGTGAACTTTATCGACTACCTTCCCTTTCCTGCCGGTTGGGATGGGACCGTAGTCGAGAGCGTTCCGGTCTTGTTTCTTCCGTTTGAAATTCGTTTTTCGGGATGGGAAAGAAAGCAGCCGGGAGACAGGTATTGTGTACGCACCGTAGAGTAACGCCGGCACTTGGAGCGCGTCTTTTGCGCTCCTATGTACCGTTGCGTTACGGCCCGAGCGAAAGCGGGTGCGATAACAATACCTGTCTCCCGGCGGATACTTTGTTAGTACGGAAAATACGAATTTACAATATATGCTTCTTTTTGAAGATAATGATACATCCGACAATGACCACTATACTCAGCACGACAACAAACGGGAAACCGTCGTCCAGGCCAGGCATATCTTTAAAGTTCATCCCGTACCACCCGGTGATCAATGTCAACGGGAAGAAAATCGTGGATATCACGGTCAGGAACTGCATATTGCTGTTCTGCCTGGAATCAATCTGTGCCTGATATGCCTCCTTGACCTGCTGGGCGTATTCGAGCAGGTGGCTTGTCCGGCTCATGAGCCGGTCTGCACGGTCGGTGAGCGTTCCAAAATATTTCAGATGCTTTTTCAGGAAGAAGCCGTTTTCATTCTCTTCCATCTCTTTTGTCAGATCCATGATCTCATCATAGTAACTTCGAAGATTTAGCAGTTCACGTCGAAGCGGCATCAGTTTTGTCTGAAAATTAGCGATATGTTCCTGACTCACATCCTCTTCCATCCTCAGGAGCCTTCGTTCATATGCCACAAGCATTTCCAGATCCCTGCTTATGAACTCCGAGATATAATTATAAAGAAAGCGTTCTTTTGTCTCCCCCTGATGTGTCTTTTTCTGCTGGATGCGGCGGATCAGCCGTTCGGAAAAGTCCTCGTCATCCACGATCACCACGTTACTGCGGTTTACAAAAAAATACATCCTGTATCTGCTCCCGAGCACATCAAGGAGCTTCGGTATACAAAGTGTTCCCACAACACACTCCTGCTGGTTCTCAAGTCTGCAGAACCCGATCTTTGCCACCTGGATTTCATTTTCGTATATGATTCCCGCTTTTGCGAGGATTGCGTCAGCATGTCTTGAATCTGTGACGAAGACTGCCGGCGCCTGGTCCGTCTCCCACTCTTCTTCCGTCACCGGAACAAGCTGCTCGCCAAATCTGTAAATCATCCTATCACCTGTTCGTTTTTATTCTTCTCCTTATCACTCTTCGTCTGCTGTCTGACCCGCATTCCTCTGGACAGCCTTATCATACGCTTCCTGATAAAGAGCCTCCTGAGAATTGACCGGTTCTCCCTCGCATTTTACAAGAGTATAATTTCCTTCTGAATCTTCCTCTCTTGCCTTCTTATTGTCGCTGAGCATCAGGTCAAAAATGCCCTGGATCCGCTCTTTGACCGCCGGAGCGCAGACCGGAGCAGCAACCTCCACACGTTTCACCGTATTTCTTGTCATGAAATCGGCAGAGGAGATGTAATATTTCCTTCTTTCGCCGCAGCCAAAGATATAGATCCTGGAATGCTCGAGGAAACGTCCCACAATACTGATGATACGGATATTCTCTGTCTGTCCCTGCACTCCCGGGATCAGGCAGCTGATTCCCCGGATGATCATATCAATATGAACTCCTGCCTGGGATGCCTCTACAAGCTTATCAATGATCTTCTTATCAGTCAGAGAATTCAGTTTCAGTCCGATATAAGCTTCCCCGCCGTTCTTTTTGTGTTCGATCTCTTCCTCGATCATATCGATAATGCGGTTCTGAAGGCATTTCGGCGCTACGAGCAGATGGTCGGATTCTTCCACTGTCTCTCCCTTGGTGAGCGCCTGGAACACTCTTGCCGCATCCATACCGATCTGCTCATCGGCTGTCATCAGCGACAGATCCGTATAGAGTCTTGCCGTCTTTTCATTGTAGTTTCCGGTTCCGATCTGTGTGATATATTCGATCCCGTCTTTTCCTTTCTTTGTGATAAGGCAAAGCTTGGAATGTACTTTGAATCCTTCGAGGCCGTAAATAATCTGACAACCTGCCTTCTCCAGCATACGTGACCAGCGGATATTGTTTTCCTCATCAAAGCGGGCACGAAGTTCCACAAGGACAACAACTTCCTTCCCATTTTCTGCCGCTTCACACAGAGCCTCAACAATCTTGCTCTGTTTTGCCAGGCGATACAATGTCATCTTAATGGAAATAACATTGTCATCCTCTGCAGCTTCATTAAGCATGCGCAGGAACGGACGGATCGACTCGTACGGGTAAGACAGAAGCTTGTCTTCTTCTTCGATCTGTTTTAAAATACTCTCTCCATCGCGGAAGGACGCGGATTTCTGCGGTACTCTCCTCTCGTAGAACAATTCAGGATTCATGCGGAGATGATCCTGGATCGTGAAGACGAAAGAGAGATCCAGAGGAGCTTCACTGCGGAACACACGCTCCGGTGAAACGTCCAGATACCGGCACAGAGATTCCACGACCGAGCCGTCGATCTCACGGGACATATCAAGACGCACCGGTGAGAGTTTCTTTCTCTCTTTCATCAGGTCGGCCATGAATTCGCGATAATCCAGATCTTCATCATACAGCGCATCTGCATCGATATCCGCATTTCTCACGACACGGATCAGGGACTTGCCGATCACCTTGTATCCCTTAAATACTTTTCCGATATAATGGAGCACGATATTCTCGGAAAGTATATATCTCCCCTTTCCTCCCGGAAGTTCGATCAGGCGCTCTACCATGTTATTCGTACACGGAATAATACCGATCCTCTCTTTTCCGCTCCTTGTCTGAAGGACGACTACAGCGTAGATCTCCTGATTTCTCAGGAACGGGAACGGCTGTCTCTTCCCCACTATAGTCGGAGAACTTAAAGGTACGATCTCATGATTGAAATACTGCTCGAGAAATTTCTTTTCCTCAGGCTTTGCTGTTGTAAAGTCAATCAGTGTGATGCCATATTCTGCTACTTTGTCCATCAGGCTCTTATATGCGGCGTCTTTTCTCTTATTGAGCTTTTTCACTACTTTCAGAATAGCCTTGATCTGCTCTTCTGACGTCATTTTTGTCTTATTATCCCTGATCTTTTTATTGACCAGCATCTGGTCCTGAAGAGATCCTACCCTGACTCTGAAAAACTCATCCAGATTGCTCTGATAGATCGAGACAAAATTCATGCGTTCACAGAGCGGCACTTCGTTATTTTCCGCCTCTTCCAGTACTCTTTCATTAAATTTCAGCCAGGACAGTTCCCTGTTCATATAAATATTTTCCATTTTTTCCTCCTTTGTAACTAACACAACTTATTTCCATTTGCCACCAGCTTAAATTTACAGTTCAGCCGTTCTGCGGCTCTCCTGCACATCATCATGCGCTTCAAAAATATTTCAAAATAATCCATCACTGTACAGATGGAATCATCTAATTCAAGCTCCATTTGTATAATACGCTTTTCTTTCTGAATAATCAACTTCGAAGATAAAGCCGCGTAATTTACTCTGTCATGAATATCAAATGTAGCCTTATTCCTGTTCTGTACTCTGTTGCGCCGCACATCCGTCTTATCTGCCAGGATCAGCGCCGCAGACACGCCGTCCACTGCTGCCCCTGTGGCCTCATCATGATGGCCGATGGCTGTCGTCACAACGAGAATATCCTTGAGCGGCATATCTGTATCCTTCAGAATCTGATAGGCAAGGATCGCGCCGCTGTGCGCATGGTCATGCCGGTTGATGCTGTTGCCTATGTCATGCATGTACCCGGCAATCTTTGCAAGCTCTGTCTTATGCTTTCCATATCCCAGTTCCTTTAATATCTTTCCTGCAGTTTCAGCAGTTTTCGACGCATGCTTTTTCGAATGTTCCGTATACCCCAGCTCGTTGAGCGTGGCGTTTCCCTTCTCGATCAGGAGATTGATCTCCTCGTTCATCCTGATCTGCTTGTAATCCGTCTTCATCACAGTCTCCTCACCGCCTCCATCGCAAGGGCTGATCTCTCGCATTCCTGTGCGGTCATGGTGATCTGCCAGCACAGAGGGCTTCCTTTCATATGTTCAGATGCATAGCTCAGCCCGTTCGTCCGTTCGTCAAGAAACGGACGGTCGATCTGGTTGGGGTCTCCAAGCAGTATGATCTTTGTGTCCTTACCTGCCCGCGTAATGATCCCTTTGATCTGATCGGGCGTTGTATTCTGAGCCTCATCAATGATCAGATATGTTTTCACGATGGAGCGTCCCCTTATGTAGTTGAGCGCCTCAGCCTGGATAATGCCCCGGCCGAAAATTTCATCGACCTTCCCTTTCAGCTCCTCCTCGTCCTGATACCGCTCCTCTTCACTGGAATCAATCAGCTGCTCCAGATTGTCTATGATGGGGCGCATCAGAGGCGATATCTTTTCCTGCTCATCTCCCGGGAGGAATCCGATATCATCGTCAAACTGAGCATTTGGACGGCAGACCAGAATACGCCGGTATTCGCCGGTCGGATGATTCAGCAGTTTCTCAAGTCCTACCGCAAGGGAATAAAACGTCTTGCTGGTGCCTGCCATTCCCTTTACGATGACAAGAGGTGCTTTCTCTGCCGGCTGCATCAGGGCTTCCTGCAGGAAATACTGCCCTGCATTTCTCGGAGAGATGCCGTAAGGAGAGCTTTTACGGAACTCAAGCTTGCGGATCACCCCGTCCACCACACGTCCGAGCTGTGTCTTTTTTGCTGACTGATCCGCCTTTAGGATGACGAACTGATTTTCCTCCAGCTTCGGTACATAGCTTTCCCCGTCTTCGCCGAGCACATACGTCTGATCGACCGGCACTCCTTTTTTCTTGAAGTCCTTAAATATTTCTTCCGGCACATACAGCTCGCACCTGCCGCTGTACTGATTCTCATGCTCCAGCACCTGATCTGTAGTAAAATCTTCCGCACAGATGCCCAGGATCTGTGCCTTGATCCGCAGGAGCAGGTCTTTTGTCACAAGGATGACCTGCTCGTCACGGGATTCGGACAACCCCATGCAGACTCTCAGGATCCTGTTGTCTGCCACTTCATCTGACAGATCTTCCGGAAGTTTTACATTGACAAAATTCTTCTCCACGCAGAGTGTCCCGCCGCCATCCAGCGGCACTCCTTTCAGCAGATCTCCTTTCTGGCGGAGCTGTTCCAGATAACGGATCACCTTGCGGGCATTGGCTCCCGTTTCTCCTTCCGCTTTCTTAAAGTGATCCAGCTCCTCCAATACGACCATGGGAAGCACGATAAGATTGTCTTCAAAGCTGTCGATCGCATAAGGCGCCTGCAGGAGAATATTTGTGTCTGCTACATAAATTTTTACCATACAGTTTCCTCTCAAGTTTTCATTTTTTAATTTTTATATGTAGTCTATTTTATAATAAAGTCCTGAACGTTGGGATGATAAAAATGTTAAATGTAAGTAAAGGCATCCTGTTAAGCCTGCTGCCGGGTCTGCTCTGCATCTCATTCGTGATGGTTCCTGCTTTTTTCTGCCATATTCTCCACTGTAACTGTCTCTTATACACAT
>DYCJ01000030.1:0-5308 GCA_019418195.1 Clostridiales bacterium
CAGTAATCGTTATCATTATTATTTCAATAACGGTTCTCATTTAGATATGAAAGGGGGATTCCCATTGGCAGCTTTGAAGTATAGTAGACAACGAGAATCCATCAAACATTTCCTGATGACAACCAAAGAACACCCTACAGCCGATGAGGTTTATATGCACGTAAAGAGAGATTTTCCGAATATCAGTCTTGGAACCGTGTATAGAAATCTAAATCTGCTGACCGATATCGGTGAAGCTATCAAGATTTCAACACCTGACGGCGGAGATCGGTTTGATGGAAGGACAGAACCGCACAATCATTTTTTATGTACCAGGTGCGGACGATTACTGGATCTTGACCTCGACATGAAGAGCATTGAAGAAGTCAACCGTCTGGCGGCGGAAAATTTTGACGGGCTGATCGAGTCAAGTTCTACATTATTTTATGGTGAATGCAGTGACTGCATTAAAAAGTCTTAACAATATTATTTTTCTAAGAAAAGGAGACAGAAATTATGAAAAAATGGGTATGTACAGTATGTGGTTATGTTTATGAAGGAGAAGCTGCACCGGCTGAATGTCCGGTATGCCATGCACCGGCTGAGAAATTTCAGGAGCAGTCAGGAGAGATGACATGGGCTGCTGAGCACGTTGTAGGTGTTGCTCAGGGTGTAAGCGAGGACATCCTTGCAGATCTGAGAGCTAACTTCGAGGGCGAGTGCTCTGAGGTTGGTATGTATCTTGCAATGGCAAGAGTTGCTCACAGAGAGGGATATCCGGAAATCGGACTCTACTGGGAGAAAGCTGCTTACGAAGAGGCTGAGCACGCTGCTAAATTTGCTGAACTGCTCGGCGAAGTCGTAACAGACAGCACAAAGAAGAACCTTGAGATGCGTGTAGAGGCTGAAAATGGTGCTACAGCTGGTAAATTTGACCTTGCAAAACGTGCTAAAGCTGCTAACCTTGATGCAATCCACGACACAGTTCATGAGATGGCAAGAGACGAGGCTCGTCACGGAAAAGCATTTGCAGGACTTCTGAAGAGATACTTCGGCTAATCCGGAAATATAATTACAAACAACTGTAGAATAAGTAACATATAAAACATCAGACTGCCTTTGGAGATTCCGGCAACAGCAGATTGTTGCAAATTAAATACTCTATTCAGAGGCAGTCTTTTTCTAACTAAAAGTAATCCAATAACAGATCAAAAAAGGAGCGGTAAATTATGTCAAAATATGCAGGAACCAAAACAGAACAGAACCTGATGGAAGCTTTTTCAGGTGAATCACAGGCACGCAACAAATATACATACTATGCATCTGCTGCAAGAAAAGCAGGATTTGTCCAGATGGCTAATATCTTCGAAGAGACTGCAAACCAGGAGAAAGAGCACGCAAAAATGTGGTTTAAAGAATTCCACGGCATCGGAAATGTCGAGGAAAACCTTGCAGATGCCGCTGCAGGCGAGAATTATGAATGGACAGATATGTACAAACGTATGGCTGAAGAAGCTGAAGCTGAAGGTTTTGCTGAACTGGCTGCAAAATTCCGCGGCGTAGCCCAGGTAGAAGCTGCTCACGAAAAACGTTACCAGAAACTGCTCGACCACTATCGTGAAGGGAAAACCTTCAGAGACGAGGCTCCGCTTGGCTGGAAGTGCAATAACTGCGGATATATTTATGAAGGAGACGAAGCCCCGGAAGTTTGCCCGGTATGCGCACATCCGAAGGCTTACTTCGAAAGAAAGGCTGAGAACTATTAAATTTTGTGTTTGTCGGAGAGACATTCTATGATTAATAAATCGTCCGAAAATCAATCGGATACAGTGGAATAACGTACGTATTCGGATCAGGCGGGATTGTAATGCTTCCGGCTCCGGTTACAGGTCATAACACAAAGTAACAAGCCTGCGATATGACTAAGAACAATCAAGCAAATGAAGAACTCGTTTTACTCATACAACTTCATTTGCCTGATTAACGCCACATCGCAGGCTTTAACTTTGTCTAACGACCTTACACAGTCACCGCTGCATCACAATCCCGCCTGATCCGAAAGATGCATCATATCGCCTCTATCCGACTGATTTTCTGCGTTCATCCACTCGGAAGTATCTCCCCGATCTGTAAATACGGATTTTTTAAAACGGCCCATACCCGATCCCGTATGCGATCATGACAAGTACGAACGCGCTGACGATAAATCCAAGATATATCTTCCAGCAGAATTTGATCCACGAACCGTAGTCCACTCCACACATGGACAGCTGGACGAGGGAGCTTCCCGGCCAGAAGCTGTTTGTAATGCCGTCGCCATACTGGTAAGTAAGCACGAGCACCTGCTGATTGATGTTCAGTATCTTTCCGAGAGGCTGCAGTATCGGCATGATGATGACTGCCTTTCCACTTCCCGAAACCACCAGGAAGTTAAACAGTGTCACAAACACAAAGATGATCAGGAGCGCGAGGATTGCGCTTCTGTTTTCAAGGAGCTGTGACATGCCGTGCACGATCGTATCCATGATACAAGCCTGATTCATCAGCACTACGACTGACTGGGCAAGTCCTACCGCGAAAGCAGCTGCGAACACACGGACAGCGCCTTTACAGAAAAGCTGACATGCCTCGCTTGGCCCGAAGCGGAAGATAATGGAGAGCAGGATACCCATGATCACATAGATCGCCGCAATCTGTGCGAATGACCATCCCAGCCTGATGCAGCCAAATCCCTGTACAATGATGATCCCAAGGAATACAAGAAGCCCAAGGGCTCTTCTGATATTCATCTCTTCCATACCTTCTGTATGGTCTTCCTGCTTCTGGTTCATATATTCTTCACTCATCAGACTGAGAGTGGGATTTTTCTTGATCTTCCGGCAGTATGTATATAATCCGATGAGACCGATAATATAGAATACGACCAGACCGGCCGCGCGGAACCCGATACCGGAAAACAGCGGAAGTCCGACGATCTGCTGCGCCACTCCTGTCGTAAATGTATTCATGAGGCCGGACGTAAATCCGACTGTACTTCCGACAATGGCAAGCGCCGTTCCTACCATACGGTCATATCCCAGCGCAAATCCGATAGTCACCGCAAGAGGATAGAACGGATAAGCCGCTTCTCCATATCCGAGCACTCCGAACACGACAAAGATAGTATAGAAGATACATACGACAGAGAATTCTCTGCCTTTTGTCTTTTTCAGGATCATATTGATCCCCGCGCCAAACGCTCCGCTGACTTCCAGCAGATAGATAACGCCGGAGCTGATAAAAAGCGTACCCATGATCGTTGCGCCGTTGACAAATCCAGTATAAATGGCCTCAAAATAATCCATAAATGTAATGGGAGTTTCATTTTCCACATATTGGAATGTATCCGGATTGATCACAGTGATACCGGAACTGTCCTCGATCCGCTCATATGATCCGCTGGGGATCATATACGAGAGAAGGACGACAAACAACATGATGACAAGTAATATAATGAAGACATGAGGCATGTGAAAGCCTTTCTTCTGTGTTTTTCCGTTCATTTTAATGTTTCTCCTTTCCATGTTCCTCAAGCCATGTGACCGCCACATTAGCATGGATGGCTGCTCCGAGAGGCAGCACTTCTTCGTCCAGTATCATCTTCGGGCTGTGAAGCGGTGCATTGCCCGGCTTTCCGGCGCCGATAAATGCAAACATACCCGGAACTTCTGTTGTCACATATCCGAAATCTTCCGTACCTGTCATTGGGGGAATCTGATGCACATTCTCTTCTCCGACGATCTCCCCGATATGCGGAACGGCTTCTCTGCACAGTTCTTCATTTGAAAATGTGCATGGCGTGTGAAATATAGTCAGATCGTATTCACCGTTCCAAGCTTTTACGTAGTGATCGATCACCTCAGGAATACGCTTTTTTAAATGCTCTGCAGCCTCTACATCCAGCGTGCGCAGTCCGATGTGGAGTTCCGCCTCGTCCGGAATGATATTAACTGCTGTGCCACCCTTTGCCACGCCGCAGGTCAGGGCTGCCATTGCTGCGGGGTCTGCCTCACGTGTTACCAGCAGGTTGACCGCCTGATAGACCTGATTCATGATCATCAGCGGGTCTGTACAGAGCTGGGGCTGGGAGCTGTGCCCTCCCCTTCCATGGATCTTCAGGATAAATGTATCCAGCGATGCGGAATTTACTCCCACTGCATATCCGACCTTCCCGGTCTCGTCTGTAGACTGGACATGCAGTCCGAATGCCGCATCCACCTGAGGATGGGTCAGAGCCCCGTTTTCCACCATGATCCGGGCGCCCGCTCCGGTCTCCTCGCCCGGCTGGAACATAAGCTTAACCGAACCCTTTAACTCGTCTTCCATATCCTTTAAGATCTGTGCGGCTCCAAGGAGCATAGCTGCATGGCTGTCATGTCCGCACATATGGCCGGCGCCATTGCACGACTTATATTCCAGATCATTGTCCTCCCTGACCGGCAGCGCATCCATGTCTGCCCTCAGAAGGATACACGGACTCCCATGTCCGATCACTGCTGTCACACCGGTCTCCTTTTCCATCCTTGGGAATCCTGCTTCCACGAAGTCGTCTGTCATTTTAGCCGGAAGCGGACCTCCGCAGTCTTTCCACGGAATCCCCATTTCATCCAGACGCTTTTTAATGTATGCGCTCGTCTCCGGCAGATCCGTTCCAATCTCCGGAATCTGATGCAGATGTCTTCTGTCCCGGGTAATCTGATCCTTTAACGCATACGCCCTCTTCTTTATCTCTTCCGCTGATATCTCCATATCTTCTGCCCCTTCCCGCCTTCTCCACATATCTCCTTATGAAACGAAAAGACTCCGGACATCTTCTTGTTCCAGCCTCGGAGTCATCAGTTCATAATTATAATATCTGTCTGCATAAATATTCTATATGCTAACATTTTTCGCTCCATTTTACAAGGTTTTTAAAGATTTTCCCTGACAAAAACATGCCATTCTGCTATCATAGACACTAAAGGAGTGTAAAACAGCATGAAAAAATCTGAAAAACATATCTTTATCAACGGAAAAATCTTTACATCCGATGACAGCCATCCTTATGCAGACAGCATGATCGTTGAAGAAGGACGGATCATCTGGATCGGAACAAAATCAGATATGCCAAAGGGGTATGCAGAAATAATTGCTGGACAGCCGTGTACAAAAGACGGCTGTTCTTCTGTAACGGACCTGCAGGGCAGACGTGTGATCCCGGGATTTGTGGACGCTCATATGCATCCCGTCATGCTGGCGGATTTCCGCAAGAAGATCACGGCAATGCCGCCGGAGATCAATTCTATAGAAG
>DYCJ01000030.1:5318-16995 GCA_019418195.1 Clostridiales bacterium
GATCGAAGGATGGGGTTATGATGAACAGGGACTTCTCGAAAAGCGCTCTCCCACCCGCTATGATCTGGATCGTGGATGCAGTGATTCGCCCGTATCCATTATGCGCACATGCGCGCATATCCGCTGCGTGAACAGTATGGCTCTCAAGCTGGCTGGCATTGACAGGAATACACCTGATCCGCCGGGCGGGGAGATCGAGCGTGATGAAAACGGAGAACCCACGGGGATCCTCAAGGAGAATGCCCGTAACCTGATCGTACCTCTGATGCCGCAGGAATCTGTCGAACAGCATGTGGACAACCTGCTGGAGCTGGGCGGGGTTCTCACCTCCCAGGGCATCACTACGATCTGTGATATGGGCAATCTGGACGAAAGCGATAATATACCGGTCTATGAGGCAGCCGCAAAGCGAGGCTTCCATCAGAGGGTCGGTGTTTACTACATGTGGGATTTCTTTGCAGATGATAAAGGATTCCATATCCCGGAAGAAAGATACAACCGGAACCGTCAGATCTTCGCAGCAGGCTTAAAGCTTATCGGAGACGGCAGCATCTCCGGACGGACTGCATGGATGAACCGGCCTTATTACGGCTCTGAAGATGAATACGGCATCTCCGTATGCAGCGATCACCTTGTGGAAACTGCCATTGCTTTCTGTAAAGAAAATCACTGCCAGCTCTCCATGCACGCTATGGGCGGCAGGGCTATCGCAAGAATGATCGACCGGGCATGTCAGGAAGCGCCATGGACAACAGGTGATATTCCATATGTGCGGGTGGAGCATGTCACAGATCCCTCCAAAGACAGTATCACAAAAGCCGCCGAACACGGCATCTCCTTTGTGTCCCAGCCAATCTTCCCGTATGCGGAGAGCAAAAGCTATCTCTCCAATCTCGGTGCAGACTGGTTAAAACAGTGCTATCCTTATAAGGATATGCTGGATGCAGGTGTTTCCCTGGGCTTCTCAACTGATGCCCCGGCTACTTTCTGGTCAGATCCCTCTGATCCTTTTCCCGGCCTGAAGCTTGCAGTGACACGTACTGCTGCCGACGGGTCAGACTGTGGAAAAGGCCAGGCTGTAGATATCGAGACAGCGATCAGACTCTATACAACAGGTTCCGCACAGGCTGCAGGTTTTCCTGATACAGGAATGCTCGCCCCCGGATACCATGCAGATTTCGCCGTGCTGAGCGACGATATCCTGAATATTCCGGCTGAAGATATCGATAAAATCAAAGTCATTCAGACCTATGTGGACGGTCAGTGTGTGTATGAGCGCTGATGCGGATTCTGCTGACTCGATATTTCACCGACATTACATTAACAGAAAAGAGGAGTTTTAAACTATGTTTCATTTACCAGAATACAGAGAACCTGATTTCACACAGGAGCGTTTTGTCAATGCTCCGGATGCAGCATGGGAGAAAGTAACCATCAAAGGAGTTGCTCCCGAAAATTACCACAGCACTTCCATGTATCCTGAATACTTCAAAATAAATGGGAAATGGACGCTGGCCGAAGAGAGCCGTATGGACTCAAGCGTCGTGCTCTGCGATGACGGGACTTTAAAAGTCGTGGAGAACCGCAATCTTGAGATTGGCGACAAGGTCATACTGGGCCGCTCGGAAAACGCCGAAGAGGGCATCTATCTGCACTCCACCGGTTTTGAAGATCCGGAGGAGGCAGAGGGCGACCAGTTCGTCTTCCGCCAGGGCAGGAGCCGCGAGACATCCTACGCCAGAGACTATGACCGGCTCTTTGAACTTTTAAAATACGAGAAAGACCACGGAAATATCATATGGGTCATGGGACCTGCATTCTCTTTTGACGCGGATGCAAGACGTGCCATGCAGGCCATGGTGGAAAACGGCTATGTAGATGGTCTGATGGCCGGAAATGCACTGGCGACCCACGATCTGGAAGGCGCTATGTTCCACACTGCCCTCGGACAGGATATCTATACACAAAAATCCCAGCCCAACGGACATTACAATCATCTTGACGTCATCAACCGCGTGAGAAAAAGTGGTTCCATCGCACAGTTTATTGACGACTACAAGATTGATAACGGGATCATGTACAGCTGTGTCAAAAATAACGTTCCTTTCGTCCTTACCGGCTCCATCCGCGACGACGGGCCGCTCCCCGAGGTCATCGGAAACGCTTATGACGGACAGACCGCAATGCGCAGCATGATCAAAAAATCTACCACGGTCATCTGCCTTGCCACCATGCTCCACACCATTGCTACGGGAAATATGACGCCCTCCTACCGTGTGCTTGAAGACGGTACGGTACGCCCCGTATTCCTCTATACAGTAGACGCCGATGAATTTGTAGTCAATAAGCTTCTGGACCGCGGAAGCCTTGCCGCGACTACGATCGTCACGAATGTACAGGACTTCATCATGATCGTTGCAAAAGGGCTCGGACTGCTGTAATTAAAATATTTTCTCCGGTCATATCACGCAAAATGATCCGGGGGATATCGGCTCAGATATCTTCCCGGATCATTTTCATTTTCTGCTCTCTCGTCATCTGCTTGATCTCCCACTCCCGGCGCATCGCCTCTTCTTTCGTGTGAAATTCCTCATAATACGCCAGAACCACCGGTCTGCGGGATTTTGTATATTTCGCACCTTTCCCGTCGTTGTGGGCCTTGATCCGCTTCTCCAGATCATTCGTCCAGCCGGTGTAGAGCGAACCGTCACTGCATTTGACAATATATGTATAATTCACATCCGCCACCTCTTCTTACTCGCGAAGCGCCGTTATCGGAACTACATATACCCCGTCAGCGCGTTTGTAGGCCGCATTGCTCATCCCGCACACTACACAGAGGACCTTCGGCGGTATGCCTCCCGGCTCTTTTGCAATATCATTTTTCAATTTCACCAGAACTGCCGCCGCCTCATCAATCTGGTTCGCGCCAAGCTTTATCTCAAATGCGCACCATTCTCCGCCCGGAAGCTGTATCACCGCGTCAACTTCACGGTTCTGATAATCCTGATAGTGATAAAGCTGGCCCCCAAATGCATCGGTGTAAATCCTCAGATCTCTCTCGCACAATGCCTCGAATAGGAATCCGAGTGTATTAAGATCTCCCAGAAGTTTCTCCTCTGTCGCACCTAAGAGAGCCGCCGCAAGGGACGGATCTGCAAAATGCCGCTTCTCCGCCTGTTTTACTCTGACTGACGAACGGATCTTCGAGGAAAAGGGCTGCTGATTCTCGATCAGGAACAGCCGGGAAAATATATCCAGATAGGATGCGATCGTATCCACATCGATATCTTCATCGTCTTTTTCTTTTACATCATTTTTCAACGAGCGGTTCGTCGCCGTGGTGCTCTCGTTTCGCGCCAGGGAGCGAAGAAGCAGCCGGATCTTTGTAGTATCGCGCTTCACTCCGTCAATCCTGTACACGTCATCATCGACAATAGCGTCAAGATACTGCCGGGGCAGAAGCGACGCTTCTTTTATCGAAAGTCCGAGGCTTGCCGGCCATCCTCCGCGCAGGATATACCCGATCAGGTCTGTCAGCCGGACTTCCCCTGTCATCACAGACTCCATCCTGTCTGCACATAAATCGCCCAGAGAAACCATGCCGCTTGAGTCCCCGGACTCATACAGAGACATAGGGCGCATTCGAATCCTTGCAATGCGCCCTGCGCCACTGTGAAGTATCCCTTTGTGATTCGGGGTTGATGATCCCGTTAAGATAAAAAGTCCTTTCTCACTGCTCTGATCCACATGAAATCTCACGGCGTCCCACAGCGGCGGCACTTCCTGCCACTCATCGATCAGACGGGGGGTCTCTCCCTGCAACACCAGATCCGGACTTAATTCGGCAAGGTTCCTGTTCTGAAAATTGCCCGCCGGATCTCCCAGATAGATCTCACTTCTGCTGTGAAAGGATGACGTCCACGTCTTCCCGCACCACTTGGGCCCCTCTATACAGAGTGCACCGAACACACCCAGATACTCTTCAATCTTATTATCAATAATGCGCGGTCTATATCCTTTCTTCTCCATGACACGATCCTCCTGTGTATATTATAATCCATTCCGTGAGATTTTACAATTCCATTCCGTGAGATTTTTAATTTCTATTCCGAGCGATTTTGTATTTCCATTCCGTATGATTTTGAAATTCCATTCTGCGAGATTCATTTCTTCCATTTTTTACAGCCTGGCAATGGAAATTCGTGTTTGTTGTATAGATTGTTCTGCTAAAAGACAGAAAAGCGAACTAATTTGAATTGCGGACGCTGTGAGACGTCAGATTTTCTGGTTATCCGCAGTACATCCTATAAACAAACATTCATAAAAGCAGGAAGAAAAGGACGCTTTCTCGATTAAGCTCTGCTCTCGTCTTGTTTTTATGAGTATTTGTTTAGAAATCTTTGTAAGGACCGGACAGAAAAATGTTCAGACTGGATGGAATAGCAGAAAAAAGGGGAACTGTGTGAGCCATGCATCAAGGCAGGAGCGTTCCGAAAAGCATTTGTTCTGGATGTTAGGGGAAAGGAAATGGGAGTTCCAATGAACGTGCATTTTCTTTCCCCGTTACATCCATTCAAATCTTTGAGGTAGAGCGGGCCGGCATGGCGATGCAGTTCCCCTTTTTTCTGCGTCCGCTTTACATCTGACATTTTTTGTTCGAATTATTACATGATCTCTGGAACAAACACGAATCCCATCTACTCCATAAAGTTCATCGGATCGACCGGCTCGCCGTCTTTGAGCACTTCAAAGTAAAGATTCGGTCCTTCTACGCTGTAGTATTTTGTAGGTTCGCTCAATGTGCCAAGTGATTCGCCGGCTCCGACGTAATCTCCGACAGCAACGGGCACATCACTGAGCTGTCCGTACACGGCACTGTAACCATTTCCCATATCAAGGGTAACCGTAGTTCCTGTCTGCGCGGTCTCTTCGATATTGGTCACGATCCCTGCTGCCGATGCACCGATCGTCTCCCCTGCTTCTCCACTGATGATCATTGCCGGATTATATTTGTACTGCTCCAGTGTCTGGAAGAATACTGTCTGATCCATACTATAGCTCATGATCACTGCGCCGCTGGCAGGCCATGCGAGAGTGCTGTCCTCACTGAACCATACACCCGATGTATCTCCGGTTGTCGCTGCTGCACTATTATCTGTCCCGGTACTTTCACCTGATGTATCACTCTGAGAATCTGCATTATTTTCCTCCCCGGACGGCTGGCTCTGTACTCCATTTTCCGTGTCTCCTGCTATGCTGTTTTCCTGCTCCGGCAGGACGATGTCATCTGTTGTCGTTTCCTCTGTAATACCCTCTGTTGTATCTTCTGTAGCTGTACCCATATCTTCTGTAAGTTCTTCTGCTTGTTCCCCGGCTTTTGCCATCTGCTCGTCAATGTCCCTCTGATAGTTGCTGAACGTATATGCCCCAACCAGTGCTATGACAGCTACAAAACAGATTACAATGCCGACAGCAGCGCCTTTTCCTTTCAGGAAATACGGTCTTTCATTCTTATTCATTCTCATCACCTCTGGCTATATTTTTGCCAGTAAATGAAAGTATTATACTGAATATATCAAAAGATTCCCATGAAAATTCTACAGGTACAGATTAGAATAATGCTGTCTCCTGAATATCGTTTCTGAGTTCCGTTCCTTCAAAGAAAAAAGCAAGGATCTCCTCAAATGTTTTTCCTTCTTTCGCCATCTGATCCGCGGTCCAGATACTCATGCCAAGGCCATGGCCTTTTCCGGTTGTCGTGATTTTTATATTGTCGTCGTCCTCCTCGCTGTATGAAAATGCACTAGAAGGAAGCGAGAGCGCATCCCGAAACTGATCGCCTGTACATATGGTATTTCCCATCCTCAGCTCGCTCACATAGCCGGCAGAATCGCAGGATCTGACCTCGAAATCATCATATGTATACCCCTGTGCCGCCTTATCTTCGTCCTCTTCTGCCACCAGAAAATCTCTGCACAAACTCTGGATTTCTGTGTAGGGAAACGTAAAGGTCTGGATTTCATCATCCGCTTCTTTATCCAGCGGGCACTCTCTGACTGCAATATAGGGATAGTCATTACTTCCAAGTACTTCAGCTGCACTCCGCGTCATTCCATTGCTGGATTGATGAAACGGTGTCCAGGCATATGCATCCCCATACATTACTACCGTATCATCCGTCTCCTCTACAGCGCGGATATACTTTTCATAATATTCCCCGTAGTTTTCTGCTCCCCATTTATCTTCCATTTCATCACGTGACAGATAGCTCTCCGTAAGGGTCTTGTCCTCAGAGTCTTCGAGAGTCCTGTAGATCTGTGTACGGATCACAACTGCCTGTGCCTTCAGGGTTTCCGGCTCACAGTCTTCTGATATTTCTTCTGCCAGTATACCTGCAAGATAATCTGTCCACCTGATCTCTGTCACACCATCGGCCTCTTCTGCATCCGGCACCTTTACCTTTACATAAAAATTCTCACCGTCATCTTCTCTCACATCTGCTCCGTTTACAAAAACAGATACAATATAGGGCAGAAGGATCAGGATTATGAGAAACGCGGCGATTGACTTGAACTTCTGTTCCACGGCATATCGATTCATAAAAAAGCCCTCCATATATCCAGTATATGAAGGGCTTCACTTACTTTATTCTGTTTTATTTCCCGGATATACCGGCTGGACCGGTGGCGGCGTGAGCTGTGGCTCCATGCCGGGATTAAACGGTTTATTCCTCATAACAAAGAAGCAGATCGCTTCATACAGAGGGATGATCCCTGAAAGCACGGAATGTACCACCGCCATATTGCGGGTAGTAAATTTCTCATAAATCTGAATATCGATCAGGATACGCAGTACCGAATATACCGCCGAATATACTACGGCAAACACGAGGATCACAATATACAGTGCGATCAATGTCGTCGAAAACGCCATAATACCGCCCATCTGATTCCCGCTCAGGGAGGATGCTGCGCCTGCCCCTATAGCTGCCACGAAAAGGAATACAAACAGTACTCCTGCGACAGCGCCATAGATGATCGGCAGCACCAGTTTCCATATGCCAGGGTTTTTAATACTCTTATTCTTCAACGGAATCTCGCCGGCCAGTTCACCATGGAAATAATCTCTCGCAAACGGAATGAAAGCAAGCCATGCGTGCTCTCTTCCCATACGTTTACCGATGGTGTACAGCCCGATCGAATGAAAGATATAACTTGCCAGGGCAAAGGCGAGGATCAGTGCAAGCACGACCAGATAGACTGTCAGCAATATAGTAACTGCCGCATCCCCGCCGTTTCCATGACTAACGGGATAATCATAATTATATTCGTATATATAATCGTATCCGTAATCCATAAGATACCTCCTATTCGTCCTCTCCGGACGGAACCTCTACTTTTTCAAGATGCCAGATATCATTTACATACTCCTCGATCGTACGGTCAGATGAGAACTTTCCGCTGCATGCCGTCTGCATCATTGCCATCCTGGACCATCTCTGCTGGTCTCTGTAAGCCTCTTCTACTCTCTTCTGCGCGTCTGCGTAGGAACGGAAATCCTTCAGGATAAAATACATATCCGCTTTGTCCGTAGACTGTGTATTGAGAAGTGAGTTATAAAGGTTCTTATACATGTTGTGGTCGCCGTGTGAATAAGTACCGTCCATAAGCTGGTCTACCACACGTTTCAGTTCCCAGTCGTTGAAGTAGATATCCTGCGGATTGTAGCCGCCGTTGTTCTCGTAATTGATAACTTCTTCCGAACTCAGGCCGAAGATAAATGCATTCTCCTCGCCGACTTCCTGTACGATCTCCACGTTCGCACCGTCCATTGTTCCCAGTGTCGGAGCACCGTTCAGCATGAACTTCATGTTACCCGTGCCTGACGCCTCTTTAGATGCTGTGGATATCTGCTCGCTGACATCTGCCGCCGCAAAAATGATCTCTGCGTTGGACACGCGGTAGTCTTCGATAAACACGACTTTCAGTTTTCCGTTGATGCTGCGGTCGTTATTTACCACATCAGCCACAGAATTGATCAGCTTGATCGTCTCTTTGGCTCTTAAATATCCTGCTGCCGCTTTCGCGCCGAAGATAAATGTTCTCGGATAGAAGCTCATCTCCGGATGCTCTTTGATCTGATTGTACAGATACATGATATGCAGGATATTCAGGAACTGACGTTTATACTCATGCAGACGTTTTACCTGTACATCGAAAATAGAGCGCGGATCCACATCGATGCCGTTATGCTCTTTGATATATTTTGCAAGGCGGACTTTGTTCTTATACTTGATCTCCATAAATTCGCGTCTTGCACTGTCATCGTCTACATACGGTTTCAGCTTCGCGATCTGGGAAAGGTCGGTGATCCAGCCGTCTCCGATCTTATCTGTGATCCAGTCAGCGAGAAGCGGATTTCCATGTGCAAGGAAACGTCTCTGTGTGATACCGTTTGTCTTATTATTGAACTTCTCCGGCATCATCTCATAGAAGTCTTTCAGCTCCTGATGTTTCAGGATTTCCGTATGAAGCTTCGCCACACCGTTTACAGAGAATCCTGCAATGATCGCCATATTTGCCATGCGCACCTGGCCGTCCATGAGGATCGCCATCTTTTTCACTTTATCCTCGTTGCCCGGATACATCTCGCGGACTTTGATAAGGAACCGGCGGTCGATCTCCTGAACGATCTGGTAGATACGCGGCAGGAGACGTGAGAACAGGTCGATCGGCCATTTCTCAAGAGCCTCTGCCATGATCGTATGGTTCGTGTACGCACAGGTCTTTGTGGTCACATCCCATGCCTCTTCCCATGTCAGCCCCTCTTCATCAATGAGCAGCCTCATCAGCTCCGGAACTGCCACCGTCGGGTGAGTATCGTTCATCTGGATGACTACTTTTTCATACAGCTTGCGAATATCGCTGTGTTTCTTCTTGTATTTTGCGATCAGCGCCTGAAGGCTCGCAGAGATGAAGAAATACTGCTGTTTCAGACGAAGCTCTTTTCCTGAATAGTGGTTATCGTTCGGATAGAGTACATCGACGATAAGTTTTGCAAGATTCTCCTGCTCCACTGCCTTGTGATAATTACCCCTGTCAAACTCATCCAGCTTAAAGTCCGTGATCGCCTTGGCATCCCATACTCGCAGCGTATTTACCACGTGATTGCCGTATCCTACGATCGGCATATCATAGGGAATCGCGAGAACGGACTCATAATTTTCCTGGATAAAGATATCTTTTCCCGTTGCAGGATCTTTCTCAAAACGGATATTTCCGCCGAAACGGACTTCTTTCGCATACTCTTCTCTGCGAAGCTCAAACGGATTTCCCTCTCTTAACCAGTCGTCCGGAACCTCTTTCTGGTATCCATTCTCAATCTTCTGTTTGAACATGCCATAGCGATAACGGATGCCGCATCCGTATGCCGGATAATTCAGGGTTGCCAGTGAGTCGAGGAAACATGCTGCAAGTCTTCCCAGACCGCCGTTTCCGAGAGCTGCATCCGGCTCCTGATCCTCGATCACATTCAGATCAAGTCCCAGTTCATCAAGAGCCTCCTTTACTTCCTTGTATACCGTCATATTGATAAGGTTATTTCCAAGCGCGCGCCCCATCAGGAACTCCATGGACATATAATAAACTGTCTTTGCGTCCGCCTCATCATATGCTTTCTGAGTTGCAAACCAGTCGTCAAAGATAACATCTTTTACTGCATAAGAAACCGCCTGGAATACCTGCTGCTCAGTCGCTTCCTCGATTGTTTTTCTGTAAAGGTTTCTGATGTTGTCCTTTACCGTCTGCTTGAATGTTTCTTTCTCAAATCTTTTGCTGAACATTGTTTTATTTTCCTTCCTTTTCCACACCCATTGTAACTGTTTCACCGTTGATCTTCCACTCCTTTACATAGCCTGCCGGCTCTGCCTTCGCCACTTCGTTGGCGAGCACTTCCCCGGCGATCTCATCGGCATATTTTGCGAAGATCGTCTCTGCCTTTTCACTGCCGTCATAAGTTACGCGGATACGGTCCATCACTTCAAAGTCTGCCTCTTTTCTCATGGTCTGTACCTTGCTGATGATCTCACGGACGAATCCTTCTTCGAGGAGCTCAGGTGTCAGGTTTGTGTCAAGTACTACAGTGATACCATTATCATTTTCTGACACATAGCCTTCGATCTGTGCCGTCTCGATCAAAAGATCCTCACGGAACAGCGTAATCTCCTGTCCGTTTACATCGAGTTTGAGAGCACCTGTTTCATTGACCTCATCCATTGCGGCGTTACCGTCCACAGAATCAAGGGCAGCCTTAATGCCACCTAACATTTTACCATATTTCGGGCCTACTGTCTTTAACTGCGGTTTAAAATTGTATGAAGTAAAGTCTCTTACATCTTCCGTAAATTTAACATTCTTCACATTCAGCTCGTCTGCCACGATCTCCTGATAGAACTCAGGAAGGGTAAATGAGGCTTTTACAAACATCTGTCCGATCGGCTGACGGTTCTTGATATTGGATGTATTTCTGCAGGCACGCCCCATAACAACAAGCTTCAGGACATTGTCCATGTTCTGTTCCAGTTCTGCATCGATCTGGTCCTCATTCACTTCCGGGAACAGGCAGAGATGGATACTCTCCGGTGCATCTTTGTCAATGCTGCGGACAAGGTTCTGATAAATCTCCTCTGTCATGAACGGGATCATCGGAGCTGCAGCCTTAGAAACAGTTACAAGTGCTGTATACAATGTCATATATGCATTGATCTTATCCTGCTCCATTCCTTTCGCCCAGAAACGCTCACGGCTTCTCCTTACGTACCAGTTGCTCATGTCATCCACGAACTCCTGAAGCGCGCGGGCAGCCTCCGGAATGCGGTAATTCTCAAGATTGTTGTCAACGGTCTTCACCATCGTATTCATCTTGGACAAAAGCCATTTGTCCATTACGGAAAGTTTATCATATTCCAGTGTATATTTTGTCGCGTCGAACTCGTCGATATTCGCATAGAGAACAAAGAATGCATAAGTATTCCACAGTGTACCCATGAATTTTCTCTGTCCTTCTGTCACTGCTTTCCCGTGGAAACGGTTCGGCAGCCACGGAGCACTGTTGACATAGAAGTACCAGCGGATCGCATCGGCTCCGTATTTCTCAAGGGCATCGAACGGATCTACCGCATTTCCCTTGGATTTGCTCATCTTCTGGCCGTTCTCATCCTGCACATGTCCGAGGACAATGACATTCTTGTATGGCGCCTTGTTGAAGATCAGCGTGGAGATCGCCAGCAGGGAGTAAAACCATCCTCTTGTCTGGTCTACCGCCTCGGAAATAAAGTCTGCCGGGAACTGTTTCTCAAAGAGTTCCTGATTCTCGAACGGATAGTGGTGCTGTGCAAACGGCATGGATCCGCTGTCGAACCAGCAGTCGATAACTTCCGGAACACGGTGCATCTCTTTACCGCACTTCGGGCACTTGATCGTCACGGCGTCGATGTACGGACGATGCAGTTCAATGTCTTCCGGACAGTTGTCGGACATTTCTTTCAGCTCCGCAATACTTCCGATGGAATGCATGTGTCCGCACTCACATTCCCAGATATTGAGCGGAGTACCCCAGTAGCGGTTACGGCTGATGCCCCAGTCCTGAACGTTCTCGATCCAGTCGCCGAAACGTC
>DYCJ01000300.1:0-2228 GCA_019418195.1 Clostridiales bacterium
ATGTAAAAGGGGTACAGGAAAAAGGTGTCGGAGCCTGCCCGAAGCATTTCGCCGCGAACAACCAGGAGAACGGACGCCAGTATGTATCTAGTGAAGTTGATGAAAGAACGCTCAGAGAGATATACTTAAAACCGTTTGAGATTGTGGAAAAAAAATCAAGACCATGGTCCATCATGTGTTCCTATAACAGGCTGAACGGTGTGTATGCATCCGAGCATAAACAGCTCTTACAGGAGATCTTAAGAGACGAGTGGGGGTTTGACGGAATTGTGATCTCTGACTGGGGTGCTGTCAAGAACAGGGCATATTCCCTTCTTGCGTCCATTGAGATGTGCATGCCGTATCAGGAGGAAGCCTTTGGTCAGCTTCAGGAAGCTTATGAAAACGGAATCATTGACGACGAGGTCATCGATGAGGCGCTCACAAGGCTCTTCCTCTACTATGACAGGACAAAGGGCGTATACGAAGAAAAGGAATGTGATTTCGGGAAACACCATGAACTTGCGGTAGAAGCGGCGGAGAAATCATTTGTCCTTCTGAAAAATGAGAATAAGGCCCTCCCGCTTGATAAAAAGAAGATCAAAAAACTCCTTGTCATCGGCGACGGAGCAGAACACCCGTATATCGGAGGAGACGGAAGTTCCAGAGTTGCGAACCCGACTCAGGTGGATATTCCTCTGGATGAGCTGAGGGAAGAACTTGGCGAAGGAGTTACCATTGAATATATGGGGCTTGATAAGACAGATGCCTATCACAATGAGATCGGCCCTATGGAAAATGAGATCGTGAACAGAGGATACGACGCAGACGCAGTCATTGTATTTGTGAACCAGAATTTTGCCTGCCACAGTGAGTCCATAGACCGAAATACGATCGAGATCCCGCCGAATCTTGAATATGCGATCCGTGCGGCGAGAAGGATCAATGACAGGGTGATCGTTGTCCTGAATACTGCGGATGCCATCGCCACATGGAAGTGGGAATTCTGCGCAAAAGCGATACTTGTCACGTGGCTGTCCGGCCAGGGGATGGGAAAGGCTGTCGCTAAGACTCTCTGCGGAGAGAACAATCCGTCAGGAAAGCTTCCGGAAACATTCCCGAAACATATAAAAGACGTAAAGAGTCTTGAGAATTATCCGGGCAACGAGCACACGGTTGCATATGAAGAGCGGATGATGGTAGGATACAGGCACTTTGATACAAATCATATTGAGCCGGATTATGAGTTTGGATTCGGCTTGTCCTACTCTGAATTCCGTTTCAGCGATCTGAAGCTGAATGAGAATGAGATTACATTTACTGTTGAAAATATAAGCGATATGGACGGAGAAGAGGTGGCGCAGGTATATGTGGAATATCCGTGGGATTCCTGGAACAGTCACCCGCTCCGTGAACTCCGGGCATTTAAGAAAGTGTTTGTCCCGGCACATTCCGCGGTGGAGGTGACGGTTCCAGTGACAGAGGATATGTTTATTTATTACAACACTGCGCTGCACAAATGGACAGTGGAGGATGGCACATATAAGATCCATGTCGGCAATTCCTCCAGAAACCTTCCTCTCTGTGCTGAAAAAGCAATGAAACAGGATGAGTATCTCACCAATGAGCAGGTTATGAAATAAAGGATTTGATGTAAAGAACGGAAATGTTACAGGTTTCCGTTCTTTTTGCTTTTTGCAGGTGATAGTGGTATAATAGCGCACAGGATAACGGCGAAAGAGGAGGAATTTGAGTGGATAACAGTCATTTTTCAAGTATGATCAATGATTTTCAACAGGGCATCTTCGGTGCGCTCAATGAGAAAAAGGAAGAGCTCTTAAAAGAAGGGCGTAAAGTATATAATCTGTCTGTCGGGACGCCGGACTTCAAGCCTGCGCCTCATGTGATGAAGGCAATGCAGGAGGCGTGCGCCAAACCGGAGAATTATAAATATTCTCTTGCCGATCTGCCGGAACTCTTAGAAGCTGTGCAGTATCGGTATAAAAAACGCTTCGGAGTGGATATCAGTACAGATGAAGTGATGTCCGTCTACGGTTCTCAGGAGGCAATGGCGCACATCGGAATGATCTTCTGTGACCCGGGAGATGTGATCCTGGTGCCGAATCCGGGATATCCCATGTTCGAGATGAGCGGTATCATGGCAAAGGCGGACGTGCAGTATTACACGATAGAAGAGAAGAACGGTTATCTGCCGGATCTTGACAGTATACCAGAGGAAACGCTGAAGA
>DYCJ01000300.1:2238-2545 GCA_019418195.1 Clostridiales bacterium
AGACGAAATATATGATCGTCTCTTATCCTTTGAATCCTGTATGCGTGTGCGCGCCGGACGAGTTTTATGAGAAACTGATCGCGTTTGCGAAGAAAAATGACATCGTGATCCTGCATGACAATGCATATTCGGATATTACATATACAGAGAATCCCGGAAAGTCATTTCTTGCGTACGAGGGCGCGAAGGATGTGGGAGTAGAGTTTTATTCCCTTTCTAAGTCTTATAATCTGACCGGAGCCAGGATATCATTTGTGGTGGGAAATAGAGATATCATCAGCAAGTTCCGCCTGCTGAGATCACAGAT
>DYCJ01000301.1:0-1066 GCA_019418195.1 Clostridiales bacterium
GGAGGCAGTCCGTCAGGCGGGCTATGAACCGGGCAAAGATTTCGTGCTTGCCATGGATGCGGCTTCCAGCGAGTGGAAGGGAAGTCAGAATGGGGAATACGTACTCCCGAAATGTGGAAAGAAATTTACATCCGCAGAACTTGTGGATCACTGGAAATCCCTTGTGGAGAAATACCCGATCTACTCCATTGAGGACGGCCTTGACGAGGAAGACTGGGAAGGCTGGCAGATCCTCACGAAAGAGCTGGGAGATAAGGTTCAGCTTGTGGGAGACGATCTGTTTGTGACAAATACAGAAAGACTGAAAAAAGGGATCGATATGGGATGCGGCAACTCTATCCTGATCAAATTAAATCAGATTGGTTCTGTGTCCGAGACGCTGGAAGCGATCAAGATGGCGCACAAAGCCGGATACACAGCGATTTCCTCACATCGTTCGGGAGAGACGGAGGATACGACAATCGCAGACCTCGCGGTTGCGCTCAACACCTGCCAGATTAAGACCGGAGCGCCGAGCCGGAGCGAGCGCGTGGCGAAATACAACCAACTGCTGCGGATCGAGGAAGAGCTGGGTGAGAGCGCAGTTTATCCGGGATTTGCGGCATTCAATGTAAAAAGATAAAAGTATTAGAGACAGCGTGAATGAAAAGGCGGCGGACTGAAGTTTTGTTCAGTACACTGCCTTTTCTGCTTTCTTTTTATTCCTGTAAAACCGCTTACCGGGAATCCCGGAGTTTTACCATACATTTCTTTCCATGACATGCGATCCCGTATTCCAGGATCGTTTCCATTCCGTCGTCACGGAGCATAGATGTATAATCCCGATCCCGGATCTGATTGAGGGCGGCATCACATTCATTGTCAAGCTTTCCGCTCTCAGAGTATTTCACTTTTATAACTATTCCAATCTTCATCTCATCAATCTCCACCAGAATATCGCTGTACCCTGTTCCGGATTCCCGGTTGGATATGACATACCAGGAATCTTTAAAGCCGAGGAGCCCGAGGAGAAGTCCATGATAAAAGTTTTCTTTCTGTTCTTTCCGTGCGGCCGAATCGCGTACAC
>DYCJ01000301.1:1076-2545 GCA_019418195.1 Clostridiales bacterium
GTTCTCCGCCTCCGCGGCATCGCCTTCCTGGAATGCCAGACAGAATGCGCCAAGTGCAGTTCCGTCTTTGCGGGCGGTATCAAGAAACCATGTGCTGATCTGCTCGGTAAAGATATCCTGTATCTCACGGTTTGGGATGGCGAGCGTCAGTTCTTTCCCTTCCGGCCTGCCCCGCTGTGTCAGATAGCCTGTGGTAAACAGAACGCTCCACATATTATCAATGGAAGAATATAGATCCTTATATGTCAGTTCCTGATTTATCGATTTCATCACCCTACCGCCTGATATCAGGTCTTCAATTTCTTTTTTTGTCATACCCCGCGCCTGTTCCAGAAAATGCCGGATCACATCGTTGCTGCTTGTATTTTTCCAGTAGTCTTCGGGAAGTGCATGGTCATCCGCCCGCAGTTTATCACAGTAGCAGATCACATCCCAGGGGCAGTAGACGTCGATATCCCCGAAATGATATCCGTCATACCATTCCCGGATCGTTTCATAATGACGGGACAGCCCGTAGTAGTCCAGAAGTTCCCGAACATCACTGTCAGTAAACCCGAAATATTCGTCAAAGCGGACGTCAGTGA
Organism: Clostridiales bacterium; assembly: GCA_019418195.1. GTDB lineage: Bacteria > Bacillota > Clostridia > Lachnospirales > Lachnospiraceae > Mediterraneibacter. The sequence goes on from DYCJ01000301.1 coordinate 1,661, forward strand.
CGGAGAGGACTTTGATATTGTTAAGCCCTGTGAAGATGCTTTCCTTTGCTACGCGCAGACAGCCGGTCATGACCGCAAAATAGAGGCTGCTGTTTGTCTTGAGAACCCGGCTGAACATGCTGCGGATCAGTGATACCATCTGATCGTAATAACCGTTTTCGTTTGCCTTTGACAGAGGCACATCGTATTCGTCGATCAGAACGATCACCTTTTTGCCGTAATGCTTATGGAGGAGCGTGGAGAGGGTCAGGAGACTACCGGAGAGCACTTCCTCTGACATCAGGAACTCTCCCTGATCATCCGTATGGATCAGGCCGTTGTATCTCCTTTTTTCCGTATCGGAAAGCGTCTCGCTCTGTGCCAGAAATTCAAAGCGGAGCGCCTCGTTTCCTATGACCGAACACATTCTGGATCTGGCGGAGATAAAATCATCTGCCTCCACATCTTTCAGCGAAACAGAGACAACGGGAAACTGCCCCTGATATTCCCGGCACAATTCTGTTTCCTCTGCGATGTCAAGACCTTCGAACAGTCCGGCATCACTTCCTAGTTCAAAGAAATTTTTCAGCATGCTCATATTCAGAGATTTTCCGAAGCGCCTCGGGCGGGTAAAAAGATTTACTTCTCCCCAGTTATTCAGAAGTTCACGGAGCAGACCGGTCTTATCAATATAGTAGAAATCATCTCCCCGTATTTTTTCAAAATTTTCAATCCCGATTGGAAGTTTTTTCACATCCATATTCTCAGTCATTTTGCTGACACACTCCTCTCAGAAATTTTGCTGTTATAGATTAGTTTAACGTACTTGTCCTAAAATAACAAGCAGCGCTGCCGGGATGATAAGAATTTTTAAATTCATCTATATATTTTGTGAAAAATTTATAC
>DYCJ01000302.1:0-1025 GCA_019418195.1 Clostridiales bacterium
GTATGCAGAGATGAAAAATAAAAGGAAATCGATACATAAGATTTTGATCGTGTTCGCGGCGCTGATCGTTATTTATATCGGAAAAAATATTTATGACATCTGGTCTTTTAGTACAGTGGATCAGAAGTGCAGGGCGGATGTGGCTGTCATCCTTGGCGCAGCTGTATATGATGACGAGCCCTCTCCGGTGTACAGAGAGCGCATTAATCATGGCATTACACTGTATAACGAGGGATATGTGGACAGAATTATCGTTACAGGTGGAGCACCTGAGGGTTCGGAAGTATCCGAGGCAGAGGTGGCGAAGTTATATCTTCTGGAGCAGGGAATCCCGGAAACGGCAGTTCTCACAGAGAATACATCAACGATTACGCAGGAGAATCTTGAAAACTCAAGAGTGATCATGGATGAAAATAATTATGAGACTGCAATCATCGTGAGCGACCCTCTGCACATGAAACGGGCAATGCTTCTGGCGGAGGATGCGGGGATCAAAGCATACAGTTCACCTACACCCTCTACGAGATACGTCAGCCTGCGTACAAAAATCCCGTTTCTTGCAAGAGAAACATTTTACTATATCGGATATCAGTGGTATCGATTATTTTTCTGAGAAACCGTATAGCAGACATTTCTCAGAGGGTGCTATTACTATATAGAAATTAAATGATGAGAAGGAGTGCAGAAGATGATCATAGAGGGAAATCAGAAAGAACTTGACGCAATGAAAGAATTTCACAAAGGAAACCGTAAAGAAGGGCTCAGACTTCAGGAAGAATTCGCTGCCCAATTCAGGGAAGAGTATAAGGATAAAGATCACTGTCCCTGCAAGAAAGCCTGCCGTTATCACGGTAACTGCAAGGAGTGCGTAGCGATCCACAGGGCGCATCAGGAGCATGTTCCAAACTGTATGAGGCCGCTGCTTAATAAAAAGATAAAGTTGCTTTCCGAGCTTACGGAACATACGATTGCAAATGAGATCGAACCGCCAAAGGAAGTGCTGAGAAAGGAATTTCAACAGGATT
>DYCJ01000302.1:1035-2518 GCA_019418195.1 Clostridiales bacterium
CGGGCCTATGGGCGTAGGGAAAACGACAGCCGGACAGCTTCTAAAAATAAAACTGGACAACTGTGTGTTTCTTGACGGCGACTGGTGCTGGGATATGAAACCGTTTCAGGTGACACCGGAAACAAAGAAAATGGTTATTGAGAATATATGTTTTCTGCTAAATAACTTTATCCGCTGTCCTGCATATGAAAATATTATATTTTGCTGGGTGATGCATGAACAGACGATCGTGGATAATATTATATCCCGGTTGAATACGGAGAACTGTAGTATTATAAAGATATCTCTCATCTGTACAGATAAAATGCTTCGGGAAAGACTGGAAAAGGATGTGGCGGACGGAGTCCGGAAATCAGACGTGATTCCGAGAGGTCTTGCCTATCTTCCTCTATATTCAAAAGTAGGGAGTGTGAAAATAGATACATCGGAAAAAACACCAGAAGAGGTAGTGGAAGAGATTATAAACATGTCAGATAATGTTTAAATTACGACGAGGAGAATGCAGGATTATGAAGAAATTGATACTTGTATCTATGCTTTATCAGGTTACGGATCTGGTGCGGACGATCACACCGGAACTGGAAGGGAAAACTGTGACTTACATCCCTACAGCAGGTATTGCAGAAGACGTTGAAGGAATGGTTGAGGAGGAAACGAGTACTCTGGAAAGTCTGGGAATGACGGTCGATGTGCTCGAAGTTTCAAGTGCGTCTTATGAGTCCATTGTAAACAGCCTTACAAAGAATGACGTTATTTTTGTTGGCGGTGGAAATACATTTTTCCTGTTACAGGAGTTAAGACGTTCCGGCGCGGATCAGATACTGATCCGGGAAGTGGAAAAAGGAAAATTGTACATAGGAGAGTCGGCCGGATCGATTATAAGCTGCCCGGATATCGGGTACTGTGCAGATATGGACAGCCCGGAGAAAGCTCCTGATCTGAGCGATTATGCCGGCTTGAATCTGGTGGATTTCTATATCGTGCCCCATATCGGAAACACAGAGATGGGAGAAGCGGCGGAGAAAGCAGTTGAGAAATATAGTTCCGAACTTGAATTAAAAGCAATCACAGATGAACAGGTGATACTGGTGGAAGAGGGCAGAGTTGAGATTTTAGAGTGACCGTCTTGTCTTCGCTATACCAGTAATGTGCAGGAAAGGAGGGATTCTCGTATGGCTACTGTGATTATGGCATTGCTTTATGTCCTTGAGGGAGCTATCCTGACGGTAACTGCAGTTGTTACAGGGATAAAACATTCTGAATTTCCAGATGTCAGGGTCGGGTACCATGTGCGTGACGCAATGGAAAGTAAAGAAAAATGGAACGATGCGAATGTGATCGCAGGTCTGGTCAGTAGCGTTTTTGCAGTAATATTTTTTGCTGCGGCTATATTAGTGTATTGGAATAGAATTGACACAGATAGATCAATTGCACTTTTTTTCATCTTATCGGCGATTTCGATAGGTAGTGTGTTACTTATTCC
>DYCJ01000303.1 GCA_019418195.1 Clostridiales bacterium
GAGATAAAATCCGGAAATGATTACACAAAACATCCGGCTCTGGACAATATGATGAAAACAGACAACTGGAGCTTTGGAGAGAAAATTGTGTTTTGTAAAGGTAATATCCGGAAACAGGGAGAGATTTTATATTTACCATGGTATATGATCATGTTTTACAGACCGGATCCTGTGCCGGAAGGATATATATATGAGGTTGATCTGTCAGCGCTAAGATGAAACAGGCAGCCTGTTAAGCTGTGTAACATTGAAATCATGCTTTTTCATGCAAATATGAAAAGCATGATTTTTTGTCTCTGGAAATATTACGTAGGAAAAGTGTAGGAAATTATATGTTATACTCTTTCTATTGCTGGCGAAAGGAGTACTTGACAAAATGGGACAAAGGATTTTGGTTGTGGATGATGAAGAGGGAATCGTTCTCCTTCTGAAAGATTATCTTGAACTTCAGGGATATGAAGTAATTACGGCGGGAGGCGGGATGGAAGCTCTGGAGAAGATTTCCCGGGAGCCGGATTTGATCCTGCTCGATATCAATATGCCGGATATGGACGGACTGAGTGTCTGCAGGAAGATACGCGCACAGGTGGACTGCCCGATCATTTTTCTGTCTGCAAGAGCGGAAGAACAGGACCGGATTACCGGACTGATGCTGGGCGGGGATGACTATATTGTGAAACCGTTCAGCATCGAAGAACTTGGAGCGCGTGTGACGGCTCATTTCCGGAGAGAAGAGAGGGGCAGACGGAGGGAGGCTGTAAAGGCAGAGGGAGACCTGACGATCTATTATGACGAACGAAGCGTCGAGTGCGCATCCCACCGGCTGGAATTAACGAAGACAGAATACGATATCCTGCAGTTTCTCTCTCTGCATCCCGGGCAGGTATTCAGCAAGGAACGTATCTATGAGAGCGTCCGCGGATATGATGCAGGCGGCGACAGTTCCATCGTGGCGGAACACGTCCGCCGGATCAGGAATAAGATCGCGGCGTACTCAGATCAGGAAGTGATAGAGACTGTGTGGGGAGTGGGGTATAAATGGACTGGATCGACGAAAAGATAGACAAGTTAAGGAACAGGATACGGAATCTTTCACTGAAACAGGCGCTGGCTGTCTATTTGCTCCTTGGTATTTTAGCTGCATTTCTTTGCAGTTTTCTTGCGCAGCAGATATGTTTTTGGGCTGAAAACAGAATCTTTGCCCGGTACGGAATGGAACTGCATCAGGACAGGGGCATTGTGAACCTATATTATATGGAACAAAATGCCGCTGTTTGGCGCCTTACAGAGAGCGAACAGGATCAAATCTTTATACTGCAGCTACTCTATAACCTGTCGCCATGGGTCAGTATGGCTGTGTGGATGGTCATTGCGGCAGTACTGTTCTACCGCAGACGAATGAAGGAGCCTTTTGATATCCTGAAAAAAGGCGCGGATGAAATGGGGCAGAAGAATCTGGATTTTCAGATACATTATGACAGTACGGATGAAATGGGGCAGCTCTGCCGAACTTTTGAACAGATGCGGAGCGCCATAGTGTCTGACAGAGAGGAACTGTGGCAGAGAATAGAGGATCAAAAAGAGATTAATGCGGCTTTCGCCCATGATATGCGGACCCCTCTTACAGTTCTCCGGGGATATTCAGAGCTGCTGGGCCGGTATGTGCCGGAAGGAAAGATCAGTGAGCAGAAATTAACCGATACCCTTGCGCTGATGACCCGGCAATTGCAGCGGCTGGAGGACTACACAAAGACTATGCGGCATATCCGGAGTTTTGAAGAAATCGAACCGGTGAGAGAGCAGATCAGGTTTCGATATCTGGCTGAGTGTATTCGTGAGATTACAGATCCGCTGAATGAGGCGGGCGGTGTTGCAATCCGGCTGACGGATCGGCAGGAACAGGAGGATATGAATCTGTGCCTTGATGAATCTCTGTTTCTGGAAGTCTTTGAAAATCTGTTGTCAAATGCCCTGCGCTATGCGGCGCGTCAGGTGCAGATCACGTTGGAGTGGGATGAAAGTTCCGGGTATCTGCGCCTCTATGTCCATGATGACGGACAGGGATTTAACATAGAGGAACTGCATACCGCTTCGGAACCATATTTCCGCGGAGAAAAATCATTGGCAGATGGGCAGGGAAATGAGCAGGAAAAAGAACATTTCGGAATCGGCCTACATATATGCCAGGTGCTGGCGGAAAAACACGCAGGCAGACTGGATCTTGCAAACAGCATGGATGGCGGCGCTTTGGCCAGTGTTTCCTTTTTCTGCAGAAATTCTTAAATCTTCGTAGGGAAAATATAGGATTTTCTGAGTTACAGTAATGATGTCAGGAAAATGACAGTTCAAGAAAGTGACATCAGAAAGGAATGACTACTATGAAGACAGAGATCGTGATAAAAAATCTCAGCAAATCATACGGAAAGAAACAGGCGCTTCGCGGCGTGGACTTACAGATCGAGAAAGGAATGTTCGGACTTCTCGGGAGAAACG
>DYCJ01000304.1 GCA_019418195.1 Clostridiales bacterium
ATAATAGATATTGCCGTTTAATTTGAATTCAAACTATTTGTTTTCAAATAATCTATTATAAAAGGGGGACACGCACTATCATGAGCAGTTCTTTTCACTATCTTGTTATGGCTGAACACTCCATGTTTCAAAAAAAGCTCCTGGCAAAACTCAAAGGCACAGGTCTGACCAGCGGACAGCCAAAGATACTTGACTATCTGAGCGATCACGACGGCGCCAGCCAGAAAGACATTGCGCACGGATGTCATATCGAACCGGGTACTCTCACTACACTCTTAAACCGCATGGAAGAGATCGGACTTGTAGAGCGCCGTATGCTCGGAGGCAACCGCAGAAGTTTTTATGTTTTCATGACAGATCTGGGAAAATCAAAGTTAAAACTGGTAACAGACGCCTTCAGCGAACTGGAAGAGGAAGCTTTCCGGGGTATCTCCACTGATGAAAGGGCAAAATTCACCGAGCTGTTCCAGAAAATTTATAAAAACACAGCCCGTTTGTATCCAAATGGGGAATAATACCCGTTTTGCACATATGTAAATCATGCGTACAAATCTGTAAAGAAAAGGAATGACAAAAAATGGAAAAACTAAAACGTTATATTGTATTTCTGATCGGGCTTTTCATAAATTCACTGGGAGTCAGTCTGATCACAAAGGCGAATCTGGGAACCTCTCCAATCTCTTCGATCCCTTATGTACTCAGCCTGAATTTCCCGTTTACGCTCGGGCAGTTCACGATTGCATTCAGCCTCCTGCTGATCCTCATCCAGCTCATCATACTCCGCAGAAATTTTAAGGTGGAACATCTGCTGCAGATTCCGATTTCGATCCTGTTCGGATACTTTATTGACCTGACCATGGTGATGCTTTTTTTCGTAGTTCCGCAGTCATACATATCAAGTATGATCTATCTTCTAATCGGATGTCTCATCCTTGGATTTGGTGTATATACGGAAGTGCTGGCCAATGTGGCTATGCTGCCGGGTGAATCCTTTGTCCGGGCCGTTTCATCCACATGGAAGACTGAATTCGGCACGACCAAAGTCGCTTTTGATGTATCGCTGACTGTCATCGCGGCTGTACTCTCAATAATTTTTGCCCGCCGCCTGGACGGTGTCAGGGAAGGAACGGTTATCGCTGCGCTTCTGGTCGGTTTTATCGCCAGACTGTTCGGCAGAAAGCTTTCTTTTCTGGATACATTACTCTTTCATTCAGGCGAAAGCCTGCAGCAGTCCACTATTTCTGCTCCTGCCGGAAATAATGCCGCGCCGGATATCATGTCCGGCAGCGCTGCCGGCAATGCCCGTCCTGTATGCCGCCCTGTCATTGTGATCGGACGGCAGCATGGCAGCGGAGGGCACGATATCGGAAAAGCACTTGCCGAAAGACTGGGATATAATTTCTACGATAATGAGATTATCCAAATGACCGCAGGCTCTACCGGATACGATCCTCAGTTCATCAAAGACAGAGAAGAGAACATGACCAACAGCTTTCTTTACGACCTTATGAGCCAGATGTATGTGTATTCAGAAACTCAGGAATCCCCTCATGATGAGATTTTTGAATCCGAGGCCAATGTCATCCGGAATCTGGCAGAGAAAGGAAACTGTGTGATCGTAGGGCGCTGCGCGGATTATGTGCTTCGCGACCGGCCCTGCACCCTGAAAGTTTATCTGCATGCATCGGAAGTTTTTCGCACAAAGCGAGTCATGAAAGCAGAAAATCTTTCAAAAGATGATGCCCTTCAGAAAATCCGCAGAATGGATCACCGGCGTTCCGACAACTACCACTACTATACAAGGCGCATCTGGGGACGGGCGCAGAATTATGATCTAACCATCAGTACTGAAATAGGAACAGAAGCTGTTCAGAATATGATCAGAGAATTGCTCGAGATAAAATTAAATGAGGCAGGAAGCCCGGCATAATGCCGGAGCAGCCCGCCTTTTTTCCGTCTAACTTCTTTTTCTCATTGTCTGCACAAAACCGACAGCCATCATAAGGATTGCAAATATATGCAGCGGATAGCTGATAAACGATGAAACAGATTCATCTATCATGATCATACCACTGTTGAGCAAAAGGCCGATCGGAAGCAGTACGGAAATATATCTGCTGTTCTTTTCTGCCGCAATCCCGCTCTTTCGTTCCTCTAATTCTGCAATCACCTCGTTTGTCCGTATTACCGCATTTATACATACGAGAACCATGGCTGCAATAAGAACGGCAAACGCCCACCCGAACATATTTCCGGACATCCCGCATCCGATCTCTATAAAAAGCACTATTAATTCCAGCATTGTTACAGCTTTAAACATCCTGCGTATTTTCGTATAGTGCTCGATCATTGATTCGGGATCCGTGTACAGCTCGAACGGACCTTCCGCCGCAGGCTTGCGAAGAATAATCCAATATCCCCAGAGCGCAACAATCTCGGCACCGATATCTTCCATCAGTCCGCGGTATTCATCGCTTACA